>CAZBXS010000013.1:0-16647 GCA_964495955.1 uncultured Faecalibacterium sp. | reverse complement strand
TTATAAATTTTTTTGAAGTTTTTTCCAAAAATTCGGACTTTTTAAGTTAAATTGGAAAATATTAGTGAATATATTTGCTGATTGGAATATATTTGTCGGGGGTGTAGGCGGTTGACGGGTGGGGTGCCGGGGTTTAGGGCGGCAAGCGAATGCGAAGCGGTACCTTGTGCGCTTGCCGTAGGCAAAGTGCTAAAAGGTGCCCGAACATTCGCTGAAAAGTGTCGGTCAGATTGTTGTTTCTTAAATGCCGAAACTGCGGTTTATGTAGTCGAGCGTGTTGAGCCTGTGGTGCTGAAGTCGGTAGGATTTACTGCCGGACAAATCGAACTCCGAGCCACACCCAAGAAAAAAAACGGAATACAACAATTGCGACTTCCTACGCCCTCCAAACGCAACATAGGGGCGTCGAGCCCCTATGTTGCGTGCGTGCACTCGCTTCGCTACTGCGCACGCTTATAGCCGTTAGCTTTCTGCACAAACTGCCCCGCACGCTTTCAGCGTGCGGGGCAACCGAATTATACCGCAATTATATCATATACATTCATATGCGTTCATGTACATTTACTTCTCTGCCTTTTTCAAATTACTGAGTAATACGTAAATGCCTATGAGGACTATGTCGGTACATATTAAAATCGCAAACATTGCATTTGTTGAGACTTCTTTATCAAAGAAGAACAGACGGCAATCTACCGCTTTTTTGATTTCGTCCACCACTTCAATCGGTACTCCCGCTTTGTTCATGTTTTCGAGTGCACCTCGCATGGTGTGATTTCTTATCAATGCAGTTGCATATGTTCCCGGCAGAAACGACAGCACACGCTGAAGTCCCACGCTAAACTGTGATATCGGCATGTATGCACCGCAGATGAAACCGTAGGCAGAGCTTACGACAGTTCCGACTGCCGATATCTGACCTTGTGACGAGAGAAACAGATTTATGATCGAGCTTAGCGATGTGCCGAAAATTACAAGTAAGAACACATCAAGAAGTATTAAGCATGTATCCGATACGGAAATATAAAAGCCGACCTTTAACAAGTACAACATTCCGACAGCCACTGCAATAAAACAGATTATCAGCGTTGACAGTGCCGCAGAAATAAAGTAGCTCAGTGCCAAAGTCGACTTTTTCACCGGTGTCACCGTCAAGTCACGCCGTGCACCGCTGACTTTATCCTGTACGGTTATCATGTTCGAGCAAAACGCAACCGTAACACCGCTGACCGCAAGCAGTGATGATAGCAATTCTCCTCCGACAGCGCCGTTTACGGCTTTTTCCGAGAGAGTTATAAAATCGGATACAGACGACAGAAATGCGTCTCGGTAGACATTCGCCAAAAACGTCGCATACAGCACTAAGAGTATCACCGGAGTTATCAGCGAAGTGAAAAATGTACCTTTATCTTTGAAAAAGAGTTTGCAGTTTCTTCTGATGAGATTTCCTAACCCTGTCACTTTTCGTCGCCTCCCGTCAGCTTTTTGCCCGTTACCGAAAGAAATACATCGTCCATTTTACCCTTTGTGATTTGATAGTCGGTGAATATGTCGGGGTACTTGATAATAAGTTCGGTCGCTTTCGCTGTGTCGGGTACTTGTAACTTGGCTGCCGAACCGATTTTTTCATACTTGATGTTGGTACTTTCAAGTACCTTTTCGTCGTATTCATATAGGGTTATGAAGTCGACGGTGTACTTGTTTTTCAGTTCTATCGGCGTACCCTCTGCGGCGATTTTTCCGCTGTCGATAATCACGACATAGTCCGCCTCCGCAGCTTCTTCCATGTAGTGCGTAGTCAGAAATACCGTCATGTTTTCATTTTTTCTAAGATCGGATATTACCTGCCATAAAAGCCTTCGTGTCTGCGGATCAAGTCCCGTTGTGGGCTCATCGAGTATTAAAATTTCGGGTTTGTTAAGTAACGCTCTTGCTATATCCGCTCTACGTCTTTGACCGCCCGAAAGTTTTCCTACAGGTCGGGAAAGTATATCGGAAAGTTCAAGCAAATCCGTAAGGTAGTTAAGCCTTTCCTTGAAATCGTTGCCCGTAATACCGTACAAAGCCGCTCGGCTTCGAAGATTTTCTTTCACGCTCAGCGCCTTATCCAGTACCGAATTTTGAAAAACAACTCCCAATTTCGCTGTGATTTCACCTATACCGTCATCAATATTTTTTCCGCAAATCCGAGCTTCGCCGTCGTCTCTTTGAAGCTGACCGCAGATAATGGAAATCGTAGTACTTTTTCCTGCGCCGTTCACTCCGAGAAACGCAAAAAGCTCACCTGTACGGACAGAAAAAGAAAGACCGTCGACCGCTTTGATCTTCCCGAACGATTTCGAGAGATTTTTAATTTCTATTGCGTTGTACATTTTAATTCCTCTTTTCCGAAAAGCGCTTCAACAAGCCTTGGAATACATCGGTCATCATGTCGCTGACCGCACTGTCACTGAGTTCGAGATATTCGGTCGCCACCATGGTTGCAATGCCATGTACGAAAATCCACATTTCGCCGTGTAGAAGTTCAGCATCTTCACGTGAAAGTCCGGTCGCTTTGGTGAGAATGTCGATAACGGGCGTGGAATCGACTTCGTTTGTCATGTACTCATCACGGTTTCTGTGGCGCATAAACAAGAGCTTAAACAGCTCTCTTTCTTCTTTTGCATAACTTATGTACGCAAGACCGGTGTTTTTGTATTCGGGAAAATTTTCGGGCGGACGGTAAGCGAGAATGAACTGCATGTACTTCTCTCCGGCAACTTTTATAATATCCTGCTTGAGTTCGTCCATCGAGTTGTAATTCGAAAATATCGGCTGAGTTGAGCAACCGATTTTTTTGGCTACAGATCTCGCATTGACTGCGTCGGCACCGCTTTCTCTGACTATCTCAATACCTGCCGAGACTATCGCTTCTTTTGTAACTCTCACTTTAGGTGGCATATTATCTCCTTCCCGACGAATAACGCCGAACAAAATTATAGGTATTCGGTAGTTATATAACTAACGTTATAATAACTGCTGTTATTATAACCGATTATTCTCGGATTGTCAAGGGGAAGATTAAATTTCGGAGTGGAGAGATTCACCTGCTTAATGAAAAGCGCTCGGTTTCGATTTTAATTTTCTGCAGTACTGTGAGGTTAATACCTACGCCCACCAAACGCAACATAGGGGCATCGAGCCCCTATGTTGCGTGCGTGCACTCGCTTCGCTACTGCGCACGCTTATAGGTGTTAGTATGTGGGCAGTATGTAGTCAGCAGTAAGCTGAAACCCCATAGCCTCAACACCCAACACAGAGGAAGTTTTCTACGAACTTTCGATGCCTTAGTAAGTCGACCGCTACAGTAGCGAACTTTTTTGCTAATACCGACTTCCTACGAAAAACAACCTCCGAGGGCGTCGAACCCTCGGAGGTTGTGCGTGCACTTTTTTCGCTACTGCGCACGCTTTTAGGTGTTAGTTTGTAGGTGTTTGGTGTTTGGTGTTGGGTGTTGGGTGTTAGGCTGTACGCAGTAGCGACGTAAAGTTCGGGTTAATGTTAGTTTAATTTTTACTTTCTAACATTTCCCATGTTCTGTTATTCCTCCGGTTTTATGAAATAAATCTTCTCGGTGCACTTATTGCACTGAGAAGATTATACCACCTATTTTCCGTCAGCACAAGAGGAATTTTGTTGAAAAATGCGATTTTTATAAATTTTTTTGAAGTTTTTTCCAAAAATTCGGACTTTTTAAGTTAAATTGGGAAATATTAGTGAACGTATTTGCTTATCGGAATATATCTGCGGATTATTGTCAGCAACAACATAGCAATCCGAGCCTGAAATAATTTAAATTTTCTCTCCGTTAGTCAAAAGTAAATTTCGTTAGGTCCACCTCCCCTTTCGCCACATTTCCCCCGAAATGTTACAAAGCGTTTATATTTTGTTAAACAATAGATTTTATTTGTTGACTATCATTATAAATTGTAGTATCATAGCCATGGTAAGATAAAACAAATTGAATGGAGGTAACACTATGCCAACTGACGAAAGTGCAGCACCGTTGTCATTTTTCACATCGCTTCTTAATTTTTTGAGAAAGTTCATTCTTCTCCTGCTTCCGTTCTTTCCGACCGATGAAAACGGCAACCCGATCATCTGGGGAGACCGTGATTGACGGATACGCTTGAAATTTAATAAACGCACAGCTTCCTTTCTTAAAAGAAAGGGAGCTTTTACTTTTTGGCTTTTTGTACTTGTTGACGGGTGCGCCGGGCGGGGTGCCGGGGCGCAGGGGCGGCATCGGCGCTTGAGCGTGCCCCATTGCACGCCACAGGCGTGCAATGGGGCTGATCGGGTGCCGCAGATTGAGGCAGAAAACGGAAAATAAACCGAAATGTTTTCAGTCGTAAACAGTTTGGTTAAGCTGACAAGAATTGAACCCGATACGCCCAAAACGCAACAATTCACGCACCCTCGAACATTTTTTGCCTTGAAATACGTCAGTATTCCTTCGGCAAAGAAATGCCCGATTGCACGCAAACTGTTGCGCTTTGGGTGCGAAGCAGTTTTTTAAGGACAGATTTTTGTCAAGGCAAGGAAGAAACCGCAAGCCAGGCTGACGCCTGTCGAGGATTTCTGACGCAGTACTCAGGGAAATATGCCTTAAAAAAACCGTATTGTGTTCGATTCTCGTCAGCTTAAACTGACGGAAGTTGCAGTCAGGCAAGCTGACAATTAACAATATATTTACTTAAAAAATTTAAAAAAATAGTGCTTTTGACTTTACGATATGTTATACTGTAAGATGATATATAATAGTATCCGTCGGAGGAAAACTTTATGGCAAAAGAAAAATTATACGAAAAAACAAAAGACAACGAAAATTCCGATATGATAATCGGCAGAAACGCCGCAGCCGAGGCTATCGCAAGCGGTCGCCCCATAGATTCGGTTTTAGTCACGAGAGGAGAAAAAAACGGCTCTCTCGGAAGAATTATATCAAAATGCAAAGAAAAGGGTATCGTAATAAAAGAGGTCGACGGAAAAAGGCTCGATACGCTTTGCGGCGGAGAAAACCATCAGGGTATAATCATGTTCGCCGCAGCGCACGAATATGCAACTATCGACGATATGTTCGCCTTAGCGAAAGAAAGAAACGAAGAACCTTTTATCATAATTCTCGATGAACTCGAAGATCCACGAAACCTCGGCGCTATAGTCAGAACCGCCGAAACAGCCGGTGCTCACGGCGTTATAATTCCTCGCAGACGCTCTGCGTCTTTGAGCTTTTCGGTCGCTAAGACCGCAGCCGGTGCGCTCGAATATGTGCCCGTGGCAAAAGTCGCAAATCTCCCTGGTACGATAGACGATTTGAAAAAACGGGGACTTTGGATATACGGTGCCGACATGGACGGGACGACCTGGTGCCAGCAAGATTACAAAGGCGCTGTCGGCTTGGTCATCGGCTCCGAGGGTAACGGCATAGGAAGGCTCGTAAAAGAAAAATGCGACTTCATTGTCTCCCTGCCGATGAAAGGTAACATAACTTCCCTTAACGCCTCTGTAGCGGCAGGAATTTTAATGTACGAAATCTCAAGACAAAGATCAGACATAAAAGCAAAATAAAGGAGTGAGAAAAATGGCAGAGAACAAAAACGAACTCTCTGTTGACGAAATTCTCGAAAGTTTAAAGACCGAAAAAAAGTCAACGCCGACTTTTGACAGTATATTCGTAAGCGGTAACAAATCCGTTTTCGCCGACGAAAACAAAGATAAAAATAAAAGCGAAACGGTTATCGCCGTCGACGACGAAGAAACGGACAAAGAAACCGTTTTCGGTGAGTACGAAGAAGATACCGAAAACGCCGAAGCCGTTAAAGAAAACGACAGTAGCGAAACCGACGCCCAAGATGTAACCGAAAAAGACGCCGCCGATGAAAAAGTACAGGCGAATGAAGATAAAAAAGCCGAAAAAGATACACCGTCCGAAGAAGTGCAAGAAGTACAGGAAGCATCGGAAGTACAGGAAAAATCGGAAATCACAAAAGACGATGTACCGTCTTTTAAGGAGCTTTTCGCCGAGAAAAAACAGAAAAAAGAACAGATAGGAAAAACCCGTATCTTCAAAAAAGAAGACGCCGACACTGCCACAGCCGACGGAAAAACTCGGACGATAAACGCAAGTGTCAAAGAAGAGGAAGAAGAAATCGACGAACTCGAAAAGCAGTTCAACGAATCAAGACAGGAAAAAATCGACAAATTCCGACTTTTTACCGAAAGTATAACCGACAGTCCCATAGGCGAAAATGAAGATATAGAAAATCCGAGCGTTCTCGACTCGGTCAAAATGACGGGCGACGAGGATATTTTCGCAGCTGTCGAACGTGCGGCAAAGCCTAAAAAAGAAAACACAAAACGCAACGAGATAATCAAAAAACGCAACAGCAAGGTTTATGACAAAATCGACGTCGGCAGGGTCAAGCTCCGACTGAAAAACGAAAGCGACAGTTTAAAAACACGCAGTATAGTCCTCATTGTGTGCTTATGTCTCAGCTGTATATGGGAGATTTTCAAAGCCGCTTACACATCGGGAAAAATCCCCTCTTTCGATGTTATCATGAACACAAAAGCCGTAATATTTTATGCGGTGTCTCTCGTGTTTGCACTTATTCCCTTTGCGGTGTCGCTGTCGTCTTTTATATACAGACTGAAAAACAGCGAAAAATTCGAATTTACCAACGAGCTTTATCTGACCGTTGTCTCAGCTGTCAATATTTTCCACTGCGTAGTTATGCTCGCTTTAAGACAGCCGGTTGAAAAAAGCACTCTCTTATTTACCCCTGCGGTAACGTTCATCACTTTGATGGGAGTTCTTGCGGACATAAAAGAAAATAAGATGATAATGGCAAATCTCAATACGATAACCAAAAACGAACGACTTTTGGGAATATATCCTTTGACGAAAAACGCCGAAAAGCTCGCCGGAGGTATAAGCTCGTCAAAAGAGCCTAATATACTTTGTGCAGGTGAAGTCGAAGTTCCGAATTCTTTTATGGACTCGTCTACCGTCAAGGATAAACAAAATTCATACATGAAAATCGTTATCCCCGTCATGCTCGGTTTGGGTATTATAAACGGTGCTCTCGCCTGTTTCACCTACGGCGGAATCGGAGCGTTCTCGCTCGGAATGATATCGACCGTACTGATGTGTTCCCCCGCTGTTTTGACGAGTGTACTTACAAGTCTCATTTCAAACACAAACAGTCATCTTAACATAAGCGGTTGCGAAATTCTCGGCTACGAAGCGGTAGAATATATCAACGACACCGATGCTATCGTACTTGACACCGCCAGCATTTTCACAGGAGATATATCACATTTTCATATAATCAACAGTCAAGCCGGAATTTCGACACTCAGTGCATTCAAGATGGCGTGTGCCATGCTTTTGAATTCGAACGGAGTACTGGCAAGTGAAGTCGAAAACTTAATTAAAGAACAAAGCCTCGAATTGCCCGAAGTCGACGATTTGAAATATGAGGAACGTCTGGGTCTTTCGGGCTGGGTCGGTGACAAGTGCGTACTTCTCGGTACAAAACAGATGATGATAAATCACAACATGGAAGTTCCGCCCGACAGATTTGAAAAGCCGTATGTCGACGAAGGTAAAAAGATATTCTATTTCGCCGTTGACACCCAAGTCGTAGCCATGTTCTGCTGTGAATACTATATCGGAAAACAGGCCAAGGCTCAACTTGAAAAGCTCTACAAAACCGGAGTTATACTAATGTTAATGACAACAGATCCGAATATCGACGAAGATTTCGTCGCAACAACTCTCGGCGTAGATCCCAATTCCATAAAAACGGTAAGCTCTACCGGTACTCAAACAATAAAAAACGAAATTGACAAAACAGCAAAGCAAAAACGCACGGGACTGATATTCAGACGAAACATCACCGGTTCACTGAAAGTTATCAACGCCGCATTCAGACTATACGACGTCCAAAGTTTAACTTTCCTCATTCAATCCATCAGCGTATTTTTCGCCTTTGCACTCACTCTCGTTTTGAATATAGCGGCAACGAAATATTTCGTCAACGAGTGGCTGATAATCGGCTACCATGCGATATGGTCACTTTTGGCACTTCTTATGACAAGCAGAAAATAAAACCGGAGGTAACTTAGATGAACGAAATTATCAAAATCGAACATCTGAAAAAATCGTACGGGAGAAAGTCGGTACTTGACGACATTTCGCTTTCTCTCGGCGAAAATCAGATAATCGGTCTCCTCGGCCCGAACGGTTGCGGAAAGACCACGCTTATAAAAATATTGACCGGACTTATCAAAGACTATGAGGGAAATATAGTCATTGACGGTGAAAATCCGGGAGTACACACAAAAAATATCATCGCCTATCTTCCGGAAAAATCATATATCCCGGATTACATGAGACCCATTGACGCTTTGAAGTACTTTTCGGATTTTTACTCAGATTTCGACAGGGAAAAGGCGGAAAAAATGATCCGTGATTTTGACCTTGATATGAAACAGAAAATCAAGACCATGTCCAAAGGTCAACAGGAAAAAATCGCTTTGATACTCGTCATGAGCCGAAAAGCGAAACTCTATATTTTAGATGAACCACTCGGTGGTGTTGACCCTGCGGCAAGAGACGCTATACTGTCTCTTATCATGAACAACTACGCCGAAAATTCAACCGTTTTGATGTCGACACACCTCATTCACGACATTGAACCCGTACTTGACAGGGCACTCATGATTTCAAAAGGAAAACTCGTTTTGAATGTACCTGTCGAAGAAATCAAAAAGGACGGAAAGACAGTCGAAGACATTTTCAAGGAGGTGTTCGCATATGCTTGGTAAGCTGATTAAAAACGAATTTAAACAGACTTCCAAAAGTCTCGTTGCGGTATATTCGGCAGCCGGCGTTTCTATTATAATAATGCTCCTGTCATACGTGACGAAAATCGCTTGGCTCGGCGCTACGGGTTCGGTGGCTCTGTTGTTCATCGGCGTTGCCGCAATACTTATGACGCTCGTCATGGTAATAAATAATTTTGCCCGCTCTCTTTACGGCGCTCAGGGGTATTTGAGTTTCACTCTCCCCGTCAAAGCCTCAAGCCTCCTGTTTTCGAAATTCATAGTTTCGTTCATCTGGATAGTCCTAAGCTATATTGTAATGATGCTGACTGTCTTTATTGTCGTCTGGTACGCTCGCTCCCAGAGCGGCGGAATGCTTGAAAGTCTCTTTTCGATGTTCAGCGAACTTCAGATAGTCGGCGATCTTCCGACCCTCACTCTCATTATCAAGTACATCGCAATTTTGGGATCGGGGTCGATAATTACGGTGATTTCGTTTGTGTCGTTTATTTACTTTGCCGTAACCGTGGCAAACACGAAAAAGTTCCAGCACAAACCCGTGCTTTTCGGAATGATATTTTTCTTCTGTGCCTACTTTGTCAACAAGACCGTTTCGACGGAGCTTACGCTTGACTTGCCTTTATCGTTATATGTATCGGGTGACGGGATCGGCATCGCACTGGAATCTATGAATAATGCAAGTTCCGCTTTGTTTACCTACGGCATAGGCGGAAAGCTGTTTACTCTCGTTTTCTCGATAATTCTTCTCGTTGTGACAGGCGTCATAATGGAAAAGAAAGTTAATGTCAAATAAAGGAGGAGATATATATGGAAATGCATTTTCTCGACGGTTTAAACGAATGGCAGTCACGTCCCGACATTTCACGTGTCAATGCTCTCGAACCCAGAGCCACTTTTATGCCCTATGAAAGTCTCGACGCCGCACTTAAAGGCAACCGTTTCATGTCGAAAATGTGTATATCGCTAAACGGCGACTGGAAGTTCAAACTCTATGAAAACTACAGCCAAATCGAATTCGGCTTTGCCGAACCGCAGTTTAACAGCGACGGTTGGGACGACATAAAAGTTCCGTCAAACTGGCAGTTCGCAGGTTACGACACTCCGCAATACTGCAATATACAGTACCCATGGGAAGGCAACGAAAGGGTCACGGTAGGAAACGCACCGACGCAGTTTAACCCCGTCGGCTGTTACATCAAAAAGCTGACTTTCCCCGAAAACTTCAAAAAAAGCCGAGTTATCATAACTTTTGACGGCGTCGATTCGGCGTTCTATCTCTATGTAAACGGACTTAGGTTCGGCTACAGCGAAAGCTCTTGTAACACGGTAGAGTTCGACATAACCAAAGCTCTCTACCCCGGCGAAAACGTCATTGCGGTAGAAGTTTACAAGTACTCAACGGGAAGCTGGCTTGAAGACCAAGACTACTGGCGACTTTCCGGAATTTTCAGAGACGTTTATATAACAACCCTCCCGACAGGCTATATTTTCGATGCAAAACTTTCACACGAAATGGACTCGCTTTATAAAAGCGGTATACTTTCGGCTGACGTCACGCTCGACGGCGTTGTCGATAACAACGAACTTGAAATGACGGTCTACGACATGAACGGCGACATTGTTGCGTTCAACTCGAAAAATATCAACAAAGTCGGAAACGTGCCCCTGAAAGCGACCGTCCCGTTCATCAATCTTTGGAGTAGCGAACACCCATACCTGTACACCGTCGTTTTCACGCTTAGAGACTCACGTGGAGAAGCGACCGAATTTATAAGCTGTAAAACGGGATTTAGAAAAATAGAAATTCGAAATTCCGTCATATATCTCAACGGCGAAAGACTTGTACTTAAAGGTGTCAACAGACACGAATTTTCCTGCGACAGTGGCAGAGCTGTCTCAAAAGAGACAATGGGCAAGGATATTATGCTCCTCAAGTCAAACAACATAAACGCCGTCAGAACTTCTCATTATCCTAACAATCCGTACTGGTACGAACTGTGCGACGAATACGGTATATATGTAATTGACGAAAACTGCCTTGAAACTCACGGCACAAGAGGTTCGGATTACAGGACTACGCCTCTCCTGCCCGGCTCGAAAGAGGATTGGGAAAACGCATGTATGGACAGGATAAAATCGCTTTATCAGCGTGACAAGAACCACCCCTGCGTCATCTCGTGGTCACTCGGAAACGAATCCGGAGGCGGCGAGAATTTCAAGAAAATGTATAACTATCTCAAAGAAAACGACCCGACGAGATTTATACATTACGAATCGGTTTGGGACGACCCGAAAAACGATTGCGGTTTAAGCGACGTATATTCTTACATGTACATCAAGCCGGACGAGCTTGAAAGAAAACTCAAATCACAGACGGACAAGCCGTATATACTTTGTGAATTCTCACACGCCATGGGTAACTCCTGCGGTGCGAATGACGAATATATAAAACTCAGCGAAAAGTATCCGCACTTCCAAGGCTGGTTCGTTTGGGATTTCGTCGACCAAGCCATACTTACGAAAAATTCCGACGGCGAGAGCTTTCTCGCTTACGGTGGGGACTTCGGCGATGAACCGAACGACAGCAACTTCTGCGGTGACGGACTTCTTTTTGCCGACAGAACGCCCTCGCCGAAAATGTTCGAGATAAAACAGCTTTATCAAAACATTGAGATAAAAGCGGTGAAAGCCGAAAACGGAATTATCGAAGTAAAAAACAACTTCATGTTCTCAAATCTTAACGAATACAATCTTCACTGGCAACAGGTCAGAGAGGGCATAGTAGTCGACAGCGGTGACATAGAAGTTGACCTCAAACCCGGCGAGAGCAAAATTATCGAAATAGGTATCGACTCACGTGTAAAACAGGAATGGTACTTGAACATACTCTTCGAACTCAAAGATTCTGTCAAATGGGCAAAAGCCGGTCACATTGTAGCAAAACAGCAATTCGTCATCAACGAATACAACGTCGACCGTCACGCTCTGGCGGGCAGTGAAATAACAGCTAAGATAGAATACGGAACAATTTATATCTACGGCAACAACATGGAGGTCAGATTCTCCCGTCGTACAAATAAACTGTATTACGCATCATATGACGGAAAGGTCATTTTCGACTCACCCGTTGAGCCGAACTTCTGGCGTGCACTGACGGATAACGACCGTGGAAATCACCAAGGTGTCCGTTGTGCATGTTGGAAATATGCAGGTAGCGATGCGAAATTCACTCTCGACCGAATTAAAGAAAACGGCGAACGGGTCATACTCGAAACGTCTTTTGAGGTACATACACAGCCTATCTGTAGGGGTAAAATAATATACACCGTTACGACACGTGGAATAAATGTCGATTATCAGTTCAAAGGTGAATACGGACTTGCGGAAATTCCCGAAGTTTCGCTGAAGTTCACTCTCCCGAACGACTACTACAGGCTCGAATATCTCGGAAAAGGGCCTTATGAAAACTATATCGACAGGAACTTGAGCGCCGACATCGGACTTCACAAAATCAGTGTCGACGACTTATACGTACCCTATCTTAAACCTCAGGAAAACGGCGAAAGAACAGCCGTCAGATACGCAACGCTCGTCTCGCCCGACGGCAAAGTCAGGTTTGAAGCGGAAAAAGAAATGGAGATAAACGTTTCAAAGTACACCTTCGAACAGCTCGAAAATGCCAAGCACACATATGAACTTCCGAAAACCGATGAACTGACGGTGAGAATTGTAGCCAGACAAATGGGCATCGGCGGTTATGACAGTTGGGGTGCGCACACACTCGACAAGTACAAAAACAAAGCGGACGAAACATATAAACTTAATTTCAGCATAATTCCCCGTGAAAAATAAGAAAGGAGCAAACATATGAAAAACTCGAAAGAAAGCAATCCTCTTGCGACTATCGGAGCTATCATAACCTTGACCGTTATCGCACGCTCGGCGAAGCACTGCATGAAAAAGTACGCATTAAAACCGCCCCGTCGCAGAAGAATAAAATAAGATAAATGCGAAAACTTCGTGAAAATGCACAGTAAAGATTATATTTTTGTTAAGAATATCGGTATAAATCAAGAAATTATTGACATTTTCGTTTCGGTGAAGTATACTATTCGTACAAAGATGCACAGCATCAAATTTTAAGGAGGTAATAAACATGAAAAAGATCATTTCGCTCTTACTCGCTCTTGTTATGGTTTTCTCGATGTCGACAGTAGCTCTCGTTGCTTTCGCTGAGGAAGCTGAAGACACAACAGCCGGCGAAACAGTTGACGAGGGATTCTCAAATCCGTTCGAAGGCATGACCGAAGAAGAAATCATGGACTTCATCATGGGTCTTGATATGTACACAGTTAAGGCAGTATTCCATATTGCTAAAATCGGTGTTAAAATTGCTTTCGTTCTCGACAAGCTCGGATTTATCGACCTCAGCCCCATCAAGAACGCTATTCTTGACATGGTTTGGAGTCTCATTGAGGAATACATCACTCCCAAAGATGATGTAGAACCCGACACAACAGCTACAGCTGCATTGGCATAAGTCAAACAAAGCTAAATAACCGCAAGGCATATTCCGAAAGGAATATGCCTTGTTTTTTGTGTAATTCGGACTTCAATGCTTAAGCTATAAGATCCGATATGTTCTTTTCCATTAGGGAGAAGAATTTTTCCACTGTCTTTTTGTCCTCGTCGTTTCCTCTGACACACATTGAAAGCGTTATTGCGTTTTTGTATGTTGTGACTGTGAGAAGTACAAACGGCTTGTACTTAACGGCACCCGACATGAAAGCGTCTGTGGGTTCTTTTCCGCAAAGCGAAAAATTTTCTTCTTTTAGGATACCTATGTTACTCATCGCCATTAACGGATTTGAATAGCCGATTTTTATAATTTCTTCCGAGACGGCGTGAGGAAGAAACGTGTATCCGAAATTCAGCAAAGGCAAACCGTAAAGCCCCATAAACTTGTCTTTTTTGAATTTATTCGAACTGCGAACTACGTACTGTACAGTTTCGAATATATCACTGCCACGTTCTTTTATGTCGCACTGCATCCATGAGGTGTGGTTCGTAAACCCTTCCCCTTCCATGCTTTTCATGTGACGGCGAAGGTCTATCGCATTGGAAATCATGACCTTGTCGCTTACGGGATAGTCCGCTAATTCATACATGCTGTAAAAATAGCTCGATAAAATCAAATCGTTCACCGTAGCGCCGAGTTCTTTCCCCTTAGCTTTCAGTTGTACAAGCGTTTCGGGTGCGAATTTTTTTCTCGCTATAAAAGGCTTGTCGTCGGTACTGTCGGGTGTAAGCGGAAATTTGTGGTCATCTCTTGAATTGATGTTTTTGAAAAGATGCCGTGCCGCATCTGCCTGTGCTTTTGAAAATCCGGAATATACATCGGCATAAGAGCGTGAGCCTGTTCTGAAATCTATCGGACTTGTACCGTTTTGACTGTACTCGGAGAAATTCTCGCAAAACGCCTTTAGAAAATATTTCAAGTCTCCCCCGTCCATACACATATGATTTTCGACGAAGCAAAGCGCACTTTTTCCGTCCTTTATGAAAAGTCCGATTTTCATTTGTACATGCGAATTTGTCGGTATATGTTGGGTTAAAAATCTGTCGACGGCAGATTGTATGTCATCGGTATATTCTACGGTGAGAATATCGTCGACTGTATACGGCATCACTTCCCAGTGCGTCGAAACTTTCGTATCGACAAAACGTGAATGTAAAACGGGCACTTTTTCGAAAGCGCATATTATAACGGTTTTCAGCACGTCAATGTCGGGTACAAAGTCATAGTCAAGCTCGACATGAACCATTCGGTCGTTGTAGTCACGAAAAAGGTAGTGCATTTTGTCCCAAAGTTCAGCTGTTAATCGGCGTTCCATCATGCGTCCTCCTCGCTGTAGAAAATGTATTTCATATTATTCAGTGACATTGAAAGCAGGTACACAAGATCCGCAACAACGCCCAAAAGTATAACAAGCCAGCCTGTACTCCACGTCAAGACACCGTATACGGCAAGTATGACGTAGACAAGCGCCGCTATTATCGGCATATAAACAAAAAACGAGATCGTCCGAAATTTCTGTTTTGTCATGTACGCAAAACACAAATCGGCAATCAGACTAAGTGCCGCACCGCCGAGTATCAACGGCCAAGCGACAAATTTCCCCGAAAGAAGAACGAGACACGGCAAGAAGGCATACACCGATACGAGCATTATCGCAGTGGCAAGGGTAATTCGTGCGACAGGACTGTAAAATCCACGTTTCAAACACAGCTTTTTCACCGCCAAAATCAGACAAAATTCGACAACGGGAATAATTCCGCCGGTAATTATCAGCCACGTTTTCGCCCATTCTCCCGTCGTGAAACTGAGATAAAAGTACAAAGCGAATACGGCGATAAGGAAAATCGAAACGGCTATGGGGAAAACAGCTCTGAATTTTTTCGAGCGTATTCTCTTTTTCTCCTCTTTCGCAAAATTCGCATAATTCCCTTTTAAATCAGGGAACTCGTCAATCAACAAATCGGTTATAACTTTTTGGTCTTTCATTCCCGCATGGGTCATTTCGTTCGCTCTGGCAGTCATTTCGTCTATCAGCTTTTTCCTGTACTGCCTTGTGATAGAGTTGTCTTTTAGATCTTTGCATTCTAAGTCGATATATTCGATATAGTTTTTCATTTAACTCCCACCTTTCGTTAAAAAATATAGCATATTCTGTCAATGTTGTAAATAAACTATAATCTTTGTTCGCCGAATGTCAAAAGAAAAGTTACATGATTAAAATTGTGTTTTTGTTATACATATTATATACACTAACCGATTGGTGTTGTATAAATTGCCCCTCAAAAAGCAAAAACCGACTTATTCAGTCGGTTTCGGTCTCTTTTTCTGTAATTTTTTCAAGTTCGCTGTAGGTAATTTCTCTGCACTCGCCTTCTTTAAGATTTCCGTCAAGTTCGAGATTTCCCATTTTTATCCGCCTGAGTTCGATAACTTTGTTACCTAATGCGGCGAACATTCGCTTTACCTGATGATATTTTCCTTCGTGTATAACGACTTTGACCGTCCTGTCACCCATGCGTTCAAGTCGGCTTTCAAGGCAGAGCGTTCCGTCTTTTAGCTCAACTCCGTTTTTGAAGTGTTCGATGTCGCTGTCGGTTATCTCTTTTTCGAGAAGTGCTATGTATGTTTTTTCAACATGGTTTTTCGGAGACAGTATCCTGTGTGCAAAATCGCCGTCGTCCGTTATCAAGACAAATCCCGTCGTATCCGCATCAAGCCGACCTGCCGGAAAAAGTCCCGTCCGTTTCAAATTCTCCGGTACGAGATCGACAACTGTCGGTGCGTCCCTGTCCTGCGAAGCGGAGACGACCCCTTTCGGCTTGTTGAGCATGATGTATATGTGCTTTTTATAAAGTATGGGTTTTGAATTCAGCGCAATTTCGTCTGTAATGGCGTCTGCCTTTACAGTGGGGTCGGTCACTCGCTCGCCGTTTATTGTCACGCACTGTTTTTTCATCAGCTTTTTGACTTCAGTACGGGAGATTTTGAGCGTCGAAGAAAGTATTTTATCTATGCGTTCCATCTTACTTTACCTGCTCGATTTTTTTACCCTTGACGATGAAAACCCGTTTTGCCATGGGCATGAGAAATTTGTCGTTCATGGAATCTGTATAAAAATCGTCTATTTCTTCTGTCGGGTACACCTCACGGAAACGGTCGATTTTCGCTTCTCTGAAACA
>CAZBXS010000012.1:0-17489 GCA_964495955.1 uncultured Faecalibacterium sp. | reverse complement strand
TATCTTCAAAAGGCTCAAAACGTTCTTGATAGTATCTTTTACGCATACGCAAAGGTACAGTCTCGCCTGCATAAGCTCGGTATCTTCTACGTCAACTCTGCACGCATTATAGAACTTGTGGAAACAGGTCGCAAGGTCTATAACGTAATGAGTGACTTTCGCCGGGTCGTAGTTTGCGGCGGCGTTTGCGATAACTTCGGTCAAAGATGAAAGGTGGCGTATGAGTTCTCTTTCTTCCGCCGAGTTCAGTCTTTCAAGTTGCTTTCTTGTACACTGTTCGGGTTTTACGCCTTTTTCTTCGAGCTTTCTTATTATGCTGCAAATTCTTGCGTGGGCGTACTGGCAGTAATATACGGGGTTTTGGGCGCTTTGCTCAACGGCAAGGTCGAGGTCGAAGTCCATCGTCGAGCCGGCTTCACGCATATTGAAAAGGAAACGCACAGCATCAATCGGTACTTCATCTAAAAGGTCAACGAGAGTGATAGCCTTGCCTGTACGCTTGCTCATCTTCACCGGTTCGCCGTCTTTGACAAGACGTACCAACTGCATAAGTACGACGTCTAACTTGTCGGGGTCAATTCCTATTGCGTACATAGCGCCTTTCATTCTCGCCACGTGTCCGTGGTGGTCGGCGCCCCAAATGTCGATAGCTTTTTCAAATCCACGGGCGAATTTATTTCTGTGGTAAGCGATATCGGCTAAGAAGTAAGTCGGGTTGCCGTTGGCACGAATAAGTACGTCGTCTTTCAGTTCGAGCTTTTCGATCTCCTCGTCGCTCTTGCCCTGTGCTTTAAGTAGTGTTGTCTGCACCTGGATGTTTTTATACCAAAGAGCGCCGTCTTTTTCGTACGTGTAGCCGTTTTCTTTGAGTATATCCAAGGTTTCTTTAAGCTCGGTGCCGTTGTGAAGTGACAGCTCGCTAAACCACAGATCGTAGTTTATTCTGTATTTCGCCATGGCGTTTTTCATGTTTTCGATATTCTTCGGCAAGGCGAATTTGACCAGTGCGGTGCGTCTTTCTTTTTCGTCCTTTTCCAAGTACGTGTCACCGTATTCGTCGGCGAACTCTCTCGCTCTGACTTTGATATCTTCGCCGTGATAGCTGTCTTCGGGAAGTTCTACTGCGTCCTCACCTTTGAAAATCTGTTGATATCTGACATCAAGCGAAAGGGCGAATTTGTCTATCTGGTTACCTGCGTCGTTGACGTAAAATTCTCTTTTAACATCATAGCCTGCATAATCCAAAACGGCGGCGAGGCAGTCACCGAGTGCACCGCCTCTGGCGTTACCCATGTGCATAGGCCCGGTCGGGTTAGCGGAAACGAATTCGACGTTGACTTTTTTGCCTTTGCCGTAGTCGGATCTTCCGTAGTTATCACCGCATTCGTTTATGTCCAAAAGTACATCGGCATAATAAGCGTCGCCGAGATAAAAGTTGATAAATCCGGGGCCTGCCACTTCTACCTTGTCGAAATATGTGTCTTCTTTGTCCATGTATTCGGCTATTGTATCGGCTATTTTTCTCGGAGCGGATCTGAACACTCTTGCGTTGACCAGTGCCGCATTTGCAGAATAGTCGCCGTTAGCTCTGTCAGCCGGTACTTCAACGGTAAAATCGTTCATCGGCTCTGCGGGAAGTTTTCCGTCCGCTATCGCTTTGCCGACAGCTTCGAGTATCATATTTCTTATCTGTGCTTTCGCTATAGAAACTATTTTTGACATATATAAACCTCACTTTTTAAACTCAATATCAAATTCTATATCGCCGATCGGTACCATTTCGATATCGGTCGAGTAGCTGAATTTCAGCTTTCCGTTATCGAAATCCGACTTTATATCATTACACGACATACCCATCATAAACTGCCCTGCCGGTGTGTTGTGGTGGGAAAGATGGCGGACGTTCTTTTCTATTATAATATGGGAAGTATAGGGGCCTTTTCTTATAATGGAAATTCTTCTTCCCCTTGACACACGAAGCGTCGTTTCGCACCCTACAAGGTCGCCGTCATCGTCTTGATATGTTATGGAATAGTCGTCGCTGTTGCCTTTTATTACGGCTGTTGTTTTCATGACTATTTCTTCCGTTTCGCCGTCGGTATATTGCCGAGTGACGATTTTTATGAACTTTTCGTTTTCGTTCAAAGTCATACCTTCTTTGCATATTCTAACTATTATATAGTATCATAACAAGCAAAGTAAATCAAGGGGGAATATTGTTTTTTCTGTGGACTTGGGGAGGGCGGGTGGGCGCAATGAAATCGTGCGCCCCACACACCTTTAGGTGCGTGGGGCGTCGATTTCATTGCTAAAAAAGTTCGAGCTTTTGGAAATTTGAAATGCGAAATGCAAAATTCGGAATTGTTTTATTTTGGGTTTGTGCGTTTAGGCATAATTTGCTCTGCGACTGCACCCCCTCTGTCGAGGCGGTGCCTCGACATCTCCCCTGAAGGAGAGACAAGATTTAGTTTCTGCGTTTGTATTTGATTTCTGCTTATAGTCGGTCTCGGCTCCCCTAAAGGTGAGCTGGCAAGGCGAAGCCTTGACTGAGGGGTTAAATTAAACTCGGAATTTGGAATTTGAAATTCGAAATTCGAAATTGTTGTACTTGGTGGTTTGCGGTTCTTTGGGTAGTTTCTTATGCGTCGACGAACTCTCGCTGTGAGTAATCGCAAGAACGAACTTTTCTTCTGAAATCAGGGGCATCGAGCCCCTGATTTCAGAGCGTGCACTCGCTTCGCTACTGCGCACGCTTTAGCCGTCAGTCTCTTCTGAACCTGCAAGCCCTCAGATCAGCTACGCTGACAGCTCCCTTTGCACAAGGGAGCCTTGACTGAGGGGTTAAATTAAATTCAAGCCGTTGTTTACAAGTTCGTAAGCTCAACTAACTTTTGCCGAAAGCCGTATTTTTCTTCGAGCATTTTCGCTTGAGCTATGCCGTCGGTTTTCTTCTTTTTAGACTTTTTCGCTCTTATCATTATGTTTTTCGGCGAATGGGCAAAATCTATGAATTCTATCATGTCAACGCTGTAACCCATGTCTTCGAGTACTGCCGCACGGATCGAGTCTGTAAGCAACGCCGACACTCTCTCCTTTATTATCCCGTGGCGTAACATAATGTCTAAGTCTCCGCCCTTCTTTATCTGTGCGTTTATCTCATGTTGACAGCATGGAACAGAAAAAATGTACTTGACGTTTTTCTTAATAGCATAATCAAGTGCGTAATCCGTCGCCGTATCGCACGCATGAAGGGTCACTATCATGTCGATTTTTTCGTCGTAGAGTACATCTTTAGTTACATCGCTGACGACAAATTTCAAATTATCATATCCGTACTTTTCGGCTATTGCGTTGCAGTTTTCGACTACGTCTTTTTTCAAATCGTATCCGATTATCTTCGTGTTGATTTTGCGTTTTACGGTAAAATAATAATATAAAATAAATGTCAGATACGACTTTCCGCAGCCGAAATCCAGGATAGTTATGTTCTCTTTGTCGCACTTTGAAAATTCGTCGTCGACGAGTTCTATGAACCGATTTATTTGTTTGTACTTGTCGTATTTTGCCTTAACGATACGAAAATCGGGTGTGAAGACACCGAGTTCGACTAATGCCGGAATGTTTTCGCCCTCGGAAAGAATGTATTCTTTTTGCTTGTTATGCGATAAGTCGGCTTTTTGTTTTACTTTGTTTTTAGATGTCTTTTTGTTGTACAGGCGACCTTTCAAATGAAAATGAAGCGTTTCGTCTTCGGTGACTGTAAGCACTTGCCTGTACTTTTCATCAAACTCTTTCGAAAAGCAGTCGATAAATTCGCTTTCACGCAAATTCAAGTGGAAAACTTTGTTGTCTTTGAAACGCTCGGCTTGGTAGCGTCTCTCGCCTTTTATCACGACGGGTTTTATGACTACTTTCGTGTAGCCGTCTTTGTCGGTCGGCTCGGACAAAACTATTTTTACGCTTTTGTCCAGTACCGCACTAAGTTCGCTTATCAGGTTACTCATACTGTCACCTTATTTCGAAAACATATTTTTTAAGTTGAGACTTGCCGCATATAATTCGTTTTTGCTGTACGAGTTATTCTCATCGGCAAGGACGGCTTTTATCGCCTCTTTTACCGTACATTCTTCACGCACAAGTGCATCGACAAGCATCGCTTCGGGTGAGACCGTGTGCTCGGTCTTGTTAAAAATGTAGTTTTTATCCAGCTCGACTATCAGTGCAAATTCGCCCTTGTCGTAGTTGCCCTTGGCTAAGAGCTGTTCTTTGACCTCGGTGGGTGTGCCCCTAAAAGTCATTTCATGAAGTTTTGTCAAGTCGTTGCAAAGGCACATTTTACACTCGGCTTCGCTTTCTATAAAAAAGTCGACTGTACTCATAATTCTTTTCGGCGATTCGTAGAAAGCGTATGTCAAAGTTCCGACGCCTTTTCTCATTTCTTCCAAAAGTTTCTTTCTGTCGGAATTTTCTCTCGGAAAAAATCCGTAGAACAAAAACGAACTTAAATCAAATCCGGATATCGAAAGTGCCGTCACTGCCGCACAGCAACCGGGGATACCTACAACACGAACACCGTTTTCGACGGCGGATTTTATAAGCTCATTACCGGGGTCGGAAATACACGGTGTTCCGGCGTCTGTGATAACTGCGACGCTTTTTCCCTCTTTCATCTGTGAGACGAAATAGGACGATTTTCCGTACTCGTTAAACTTGTGGTTTGAGACGAGTTTGTTTTTAATTCCGAGCTTGTTTAAAAGTATCATCGACCGTCTTGTATCCTCGGCGGCGATGATATCGCAATTTGTCAAAATTTCTATTCCTCTTGGGGACATATCCCTTGAATTGCCGATGGGTGTTGCGACAATATAAAGCGTTCCGTAATCGAGGTTTTCATACATAAATATCATTCCATTCGGTTAAAATCATGGACTTATTATACACCATACAGCATTAAAAGGCAAGGGTACATACTAAAGGCAAAAAAGAAAACTCCGACTGATTTCGGCGCTTGTCGCAAATTGATATTTACTGTTTCGGAATATAATTTTTCCTACTTTCCGAGTGCGAAAAATCATATTTCTTTTTTAGGTGTGACAAGGCAAAAATTTATTTTTCACGCCCTGTCACATATTGCAAAAATTAAAAAGTTTAGTAAAATCTTAATACACTCAAATCGTGAGAGCGGACGGACGCATAACCGCACACTATGCGTTGAATTCTCACATTTGACAGAACCCTTTCGCAGACAGGTTTTCCTGTCTGCGACACACTTTTTATTAAATTCGGAATACGAAATTATTGTATATTTCAGTCTGTGGACAGCAGTAAGTTTCTTAATAAAACTAAAATCTAAAAGTTTGAGCTTTCTGCACAGCCACGACTTTCAAACGAAAACCGAGGGCATCGAGCCCTCGGTTTTCGTGCGTGCACTCGCTTTGCTACTGCGCACGCTTTAAGCCGTCGATTTGTGCGAATGTAAGTTAATCTCATCTATCCCAGCCTCTTCTCCCTCCGTCACGACTAATGTCGTGCCACCTCCCTCAAACATGAGGGAGGATTTGGGGTGTTTCGTGCTTCGCACGAAACACCTTGACTGACTTTTAGTTTCTGCGTTTGTATTCGGTTTCTGCACAAACTCGCCCTTGGCTCATGGCGAGACGGCAGTCACGCCTGAGGGGTCAAACGCAGAACAAACTAACTGCAATCGCACAAATTAACAAGCACAATAATTTCAAATTTCGCATTCCGAATTCCGAATTTAATAAACCTCAATATACATATTCGCCCACACGTCGCTCTCGTAGAGTTCGCCTATTACTTTATACACGAAGTCCTTGCCGTAGGCGGACGAATATCCGAGTTCATATAAATATCCGTTTTCGACCCAGTAGCATCTGTAATCGCCGAAAGAATCCATAAACACCGTCTTAATTCCGTTGATGACGGGCGTTGTGTAGCTTTCGTATTCGTCCCGATTTATTTGTGCTTTTTCGTTCGAGTACTGGCAAAAATATGCGTATTCGCCGTTGTCGTCGTACCATTCGATTTTCATCATGCCGTTGTATACTCTGCCCTCGATTGCGTAACTGTCCGAAATGTACGGCAGGTAGTACGCTATGCTGTCGCTGTCTTTTCCCGATGAAAACGCTACTGTTACGCCGTCGGACGACTGTGTAAACGAAAAGTCGAGTTCCGGACGCCGTCCTGCGTTTATGCCGGTGCTGACGGCAACGCTCACGGCTATAATAACTATCAGTACAGCCGCCTTTTGTGCTGTACTTTTTATTTTTCCCCAAACGCCGAGTTTTTGCTTTCTTATCAGCGTTTTCATCGCCGAATCGAAACCGTCGGAAAATTCGTGGTCTATTTCTTCTTCGCTCGGTACAGATGAGAGCTGTTCTGCCTTTTTAGTTTTCAACGCCTCGGTCAAAAGTTTATCGTATTCGTATTCGTTTTTTTTCATTTCTCCCGTCCTCCTTTTGACATAATACTTATAAACAGCTTCCGTCCTCTCGATATCTGCTGACGGACAGTGTTGATATTTCGTCCGAGCTGTTCGGCTATCTCTTTTTCTCCCAAATTCAAAACGAACCGCAAGTACATAACATCGGTATATTTTTCGGGCATTTCGGCGATTATTCTGTTCGCAAGGTCTTTGGTCTCGATTTCGTTAAGTTCACTGTCGGCTTTTTCGTCTCTCAGGTCAAAGAGCTGTTCGATGTCCGCTTCCTGTCTAAACTTGCTTTTTTTGAGCATATTGCGAGCCGAATTTGCCGAGGCGGTGATAACGTAGGCTCTCATGGCGGTGGGGTCAAGCGTTTTGACTTTCGAAAAATTTCTTGCTATACCGATGAATGCTTCATGTACGGCGTCTTCCGATAAATACGCATCGCCGAGTATGGCGTTTGCCGCATACCACATCTGTTTTTTATATTTTTCGTAAACTTCTTCGAATTCGATTTTGTCGTGCGGATCTTCAACAGCCGACAGACAAATAAGCAGCATTCGCTTTCACCCCCATAATTTAAAACAATTTTTATTCCGATTTCATTACACACTTTTAATTTTCGGCATATCATAAAGTAAAACGCAAAAGGTGGGTTTAAAATGAAAAAATACGGTATAGATTACTTTTTAGGTGCAAACACGCCAAGCGGTTTCGTTTCGCTTTTTGACGAACTTCAATCTCCGAACGGTACGGGACGGTGTTATATAATCAAGGGCGGTGCCGGTACGGGAAAAAGTACGCTAATGAAAAGCGTTGCACACGAACTTGAAAAACGGGGATACAAAGCCGAGCGTATACACTGCTCCTCCGACCCCGACAGTCTTGATGCGGTCATATGCCGAGAGATGAACATAAGCATAGCCGATGGAACTTCTCCTCACATAATAGAACCGAAATATCCGGGTGCTGTCGAAAACATCATCAACACCGGTACGGCATGGGACGAAAAAGTACTGTTTTCACGCCGTAACGAAATTATCGCTCTCACAAACGCAAATTCAGCTTACCATGCAAGGAGTGTACGTTTTCTCAAGGCGGCTGAAATTTTGATATCGGACGAACGAAAATCCGCAGAAAACAAAATATCGAAAGAAAAAATTCGCCTGTACTCAAAGCGGTTCATCAAAAGAAACTCAAAATCACACGAGCGAGACGGCAATGAAATGCGAGTATTTTTGAGCGCAATCACGCCGAAAGGTACGGTATTTTTCAAAGACACCGTCAAGCATTTCGCAAGTAATATAATCGAAATCGACGACCCCATAGGCTTGGCGTCATCGGTTTTAGTCGAAGAATTACGCCGTTCTGCGCTTGAAAGCGGACTTGACATCATCACCGCAATTTGTCCTTTATCGAAAAATCAAACAGCGGAACATATCATCATACCGTCGTGTGACACGGCATTTATCCGCCACCACGACGCTTACGGTGACATCGGCGCACAAAGAAAAATCCACGCAAGCCGATTTTGCAACACTGCCGAAAAAAGCAAAAAAGGAAGTTTGTCGTTTAATTTGAAAGTCGCAAACGAAATGATAAACGAAGCCGTACTATCGTTAAAAAAGGCGAAAGAAATACACGACAAACTCGAAAGAATATATATATCCGCCATGGACTTCGAAAAGTCGGACAAAATAAAATCGGAGACGGTGGAGAAGATTTTTTTGTAAATTCGAAATGCGAAATTCGGAATTCGGAATTATTTTGATTGTCGGTTTGTGGGTTTTAGAATAGTTGTTTCTGTAACCGCAATCCCTCAGTCAGCTACGCTGACAGCTCCCTTTACACAAGGGAGCCTTATGGTTCGATTTTCAACTTCTGCGATTGTATTTAATCTCTGCACAAACTCGGTCTTGGCTCACCTTTAGGGGAGCTGTCTGCCGTAGGCAGACTGAGGGGTCAAATTAAATTCGAAATGCGAAATTCGGAATTCGGAATTATTGTACTTGGTAGGTTGTGCTCCTTTGGATAGTTTTTCTGCTCTGAACCTCTTACCTATTACTTCTTACCTCTTACCTGTGAGCGTAGCGAACCGTACCCCTCTGTCGAGGCGTTGCCTCGACATCTCCCCTACAGGAGAGACAAGGCTCGCTTCGCTCGCTGTGCTGACTTGTTAATCTCTGTGAATGTAAATTAGTCTTATCTTCGCCGACTTCTTCTCCCTCCGTCACGACTTGCGTCGTGCCACCTCCCTCAAACATGAGGGAGGATTTGGGGTGTTTCGTGCTTCGCACGAAACACCATTACTGATTTTCAACTTCTGCGATTGTATTTAATCTCTGCACAAACTCGCTCTTGGCTCACCTTTAGGGGAGCTGGCACGACGATAGTCGTGACTGAGGGGTTGACGGACACAGAACAAACTAACTACAATCGCACAAGCTAAAACCTGTTATAATCGGGTGTGGGTGTCCCACCTGCAATTATTCATTATTCAATATTCAATATTCATTGTGAGCGTAGCGAACACATCTGTCTGCATAGACTACCAAGTACCTCAATTCCTCACTTCGAATTAACTAAAGTCCCGACTTTTGCAAGACGGGACTTTCGGTTTATATATCGTTTTCGTCGGCGTGGTGCTCCGCTGTCATTTGGTCGGCGGCTACGCCTTCCGTGCTCTCTTTCATAAACAGAATTTTCACCGTCATAAGTATAAGTTTTAAATCGACCAAGAACGACTGTGTCGCAACATAGGTCAGATCCATCTGTACCTTGTCATAAGGCGGTGTGTTATATTTTCCGTAAACTTGAGCATATCCCGTAAGTCCTGCTTTGACCTGTAATCTTAAAGCGAATTCGGGCATATGTTCCTCATACTGAGCGGCGATTTCGGGTCTTTCCGGACGTGGCCCTACTATCGACATTGAACCGCCGAGTATGTTGAAAAGCTGGGGTATTTCGTCAATTCTCAATTTTCTTATGAAGTGACCTACAGGTGTTATTCTGTCGTCGTCTTCGGCTGCAAGTCGGGCAACGCCGTCCTTTTCGGCGTCTACACGCATCGAACGGAATTTCCAAATTTTGAATTTTTCGCCGTTGAGGGTCAATCTCTCCTGTTTGTACAGGACAGGGCCGCCGTCCGTCGCTTTTATCGCAATAGCCGTGACCGCCATTATCGGACTTAAAATTATTATCGCAACTCCCGATACGACGATATCGAACAGACGCTTTCCGAATGTGTAGAAAAGTTTCGGATTACTGCGTGTGCATCTGTACACAGGAACATTGAGAAGCTGAATGGTTTTTCCGCCTCGGATTATCGTGTCGGAAATTTTCGGTTTTATATATGCAACCTTGTTGTTGCGAACGCAGAACTTGACTATCTCGTTTCTGTAGTCTGCCGGTACACCGCAAAGGAAAACGGCGTCAACGGCAATAAGTTTTTTGTATATAGTCTCAAGGTCGGTCTCTCTTGAACGCAGAGTTTCAACAACATTAAATCTACGCTCCATGCTCTTGATGCCCTTAAGAGAAAGATAAGAGTCGACATTGTCAAAAACAACAATCGTCCGTTTCGGCGGGTGTATTTTGAAGTACGCCCAATCGGTGACGATAGTCCAGATAACAGCTACGGAGAAAAATACCGCAAACATTATCAAAAACGGAATAACATTGACGAGCTTGTAACTCATCAGCGAGAAGATAACGTAGCTTAGCGCAAGGGATAAAAATACGCATATACCGTGGGAATATATAATATCGGACACGGTCGACGTACCTATCATAAATCCGCCGTAAGTCTGAGCTAAGAAAATATAGACTGCGCCGAAAACTGTCGCAAGAAAATAGTTGCCCAAGCGGTAGAACGAACGGGGTATCTGGGGATTGTAATATCTTGTCCAGACGTAGTACATGCCAAACGACAGTGTCAGGACGAATATTCCTTTTAGTATATCTATAAGCAAACGCTCTTTAACATATATTTTTCTGTTCATATTTAATTTCCCTCTTTATAGAAACTCGGCTTGCGTGAATTTTTCACATGTACCGAGACACAAATATTTATCTTCGGTCGTATTATACTCTTACCTTGTTCTGTGTATTTTACTATATCTTTGATAAAAAAGCAAATGTTTATAAATTTTTTGTGAAAAAAGTTGACTTTGTGAATAAAATTCGCATTTTTTGGATAAAATTTAAGCGATGAGCGTTATTATACGCTAAATATCGAACAAAGGAGCATTCTTATGAAAAAGACTTTAGCACTGATTTTATCACTTGCCGTACTTATGGTGACGGTTTTTTCGGCTTGCGGTACAGATGACAATATGACTACCGACCCGAATTCCAACTTAAATTCGAGCACTTCGGACACTTCCGATACTTCATCAAACAGCAATACAAGCGAAAAAGACCCTTTAGGCGATCTGCTTGATGATGATGAAGAAGACGAAAGTCTGACAAGCGAAAAGGACAAAGCGAATTCGGACAACAGCGAAGTTGCCGAGTAAGGAAGTTATTAAGCGATAAAACAATAAAAAAGCAGGGGCATAACGTCCCTGCTTTTTTGTCATATTTTATAGCGTAAAATTTTATTCAAGTTCAAATGCGCCTGTATACAACTGATAATATACGCCTTTTTCGGCGATGAGTTTTTCATGGCTTCCACGTTCTATTATCCTGCCGTGGTCAAGTACCATGATAACATCGGAGTTTACGATAGTGGAAAGTCTGTGTGCGATTACGAATACCGTTCTGCCGTCCATGAGCTTATCCATACCTCTTTGTACAATAGCCTCTGTACGAGTGTCTATCGAGCTTGTCGCTTCGTCGAGAATGAGACACGGCGGGTCGGCTACTGCCGCTCTTGCGATAGCTATGAGCTGACGCTGACCTTGTGAAAGGTTCGCACCGTTGTTTTTGAGCATGGTGTTATATCCGTCGGGAAGTCTTTCTATGAAATCGTTCGCACCTACAAGTTCGGCGGCTTTTATACATTCTTCGTCCGTAGCGTCAAGCCTGCCGTAACGGATATTGTCCATGACCGTACCGGTGAATAAGTTCGTCTCTTGAAGTACCAAGCCGAGTGAACGGCGAAGGTCGGCTTTTTTAATCTTGTTGATATTTATTCCGTCGTAGCGGATCTTGCCGTCTTCAATATCGTAAAATCTGTTGACGAGGTTAGTAATAGTAGTCTTTCCTGCGCCTGTTGCACCGACAAAAGCTACCTTTTGACCGGGTTCGGCGTAGACGGAAACATTATGAAGTACTTCTTTTCCTTCTTCGTAGCCGAAGTCGACTTCCGTCATACGAACATCGCCCTGAAGGAGAGTATATGTGACTGTACCGTCCGCTTGGTGTGGGTGTTTCCACGCCCAGTGACCTGTCTTTTCCTCGGTTTCGGTTATAGTTCCGTCTTCGGATACAATAGCGTTGACAAGTGTAACATATCCCTCGTCTTCTTCCGGCTTTTCGTCCATGAGCGAGAATACTCTGTCCGCACCTGCAAGAGCCATGGCAACCGAGTTTACCTGCTGTGTGACCTGATTGACGTTACCGGTAAACTGTTTTGTCATATTAAGGAACGGTACGATAATACTGATACCGAACGCCATACCGGAAAGGCTGATGTTTTTAAGATTTGTAGCAAGGAAAATTCCGCCGAACAAAGCAACAAGTACATAAAGCAAGTTGCCTATGTTCATGATTATCGGGCCTAACATGTTAGCGTATGCGTTAGCTTTGAAGCCGTCGTGGAAAAGTTCCTCATTGACTTCGTCGAAGCCTTTTTGGCTTTCTTCTTCGTGGTTGAAAACTTTGATGACTTTTTGACCGTTCATCATTTCCTGAATGTAACCCTCGGTTTTACCCGTGGCTTTCTGTTGACGTACAAAGTATTTCGCCGAGCCGCCGCCGACTTTCATGGCAACGAACATCATCGCAAGTACGCCCAAAACTACGACAAGGGTCAGCCATACGCTGAAATAAATCATGATGATGAACACTGTCAAAACGATTATTCCCGCCTGTAACAAGTTCGGGAGTGCCTGACCGACAAGCTGTCTTATGGCGTCGATATCGTTGGTGTAATAGCTCATGATGTCGCCGTGTTTGTTCGTGTCGAAGAACTTTATCGGCAGGTTTTGCATACTGTTAAATACTTTCTGACGCAGTTTGTTTAAAAAGCCCTGTGTGATATACGCCATAAGCTGTGACTGTATTGCGATCGCCGCTACGGAAAGAGCGTACAGTCCGATGAGTATTAAAATAAGCGGAAGTATTTCGCCTTTCGCATTCGACCAGTCGCCTGATTGGATATCTACGGTTATTACTTCTGTTACCTTTTGAATGAACAGCGACGGGATAGACGAAACTATCGCCGAGAAAATGATGCAAACTATCGCTATGGGCAAAAGTACCGGATAAAATTCAAACAGCGTTTTGAGTATTCTGCCCATTGTGCCCTTTTTCGCTTTCGGTCTTTTCATTTGAGCTTTGGGAGGTTGATTTTTACTCATTTTCTGTGCCTCCTTTCGTCTGCTGAGTATAAATTTCTTTGTAAATATCATTCGTTTCAAGAAGCTCGTCATGCGTTCCGACAGCTTCTATCTTGCCCGAATTCAAAATCACTATTCTGTCTGCGTCCTGTACGGACGAAACTCTCTGTGCGATTATGATTTTTGTCGTTGAGGGGATAAAGTCTTTGAAACCTTTTCTTATCAAAGCGTCGGTTTTCATATCGACCGCACTTGTCGAGTCGTCGAGAATAAGTATCTTCGGCTTTTTGAGAAGTGCTCTTGCGATACAAAGTCTCTGTTTTTGTCCGCCCGATACGTTCGTGCCGCCCTGTTCTATCCATGTGTCATAGCCGTCGGGGAATGTACGGATAAATTCGTCCGCCTGAGCCAATTTGCACGCTTCGATAATTTCTTCGTCCGTTGCGTTTTTGTTACCCCAGCGAAGATTGTCTTTTATTGTACCCGCAAACAAGAGGTTCTTTTGAAGTACCACCGCAACGCTGTCACGAAGAGAAGTAAGGTCGTAGTCTTTGACGTCGACGCCGCCGACTTTGACTGTACCCTCACTCGCATCATAAAGTCTCGGCATGAGCTGAATTAAAGTCGTTTTCGATGAACCCGTACCACCGAGTATGCCTACCGTCTCGCCGGACTTAATGTGAAGATCAACATTCGCCAGTACAAACTTTTCGGCATTTTCGGAATATTTGAAGTTGACATTATCGAAATCAATCGAACCGTCTTTGACTTCGTACAGCGGATTTTCGGGATTGTGAAGCGTCGGAAGTTCTTCCAAAACTTCGCATATACGGTTAGCGGACTCTGTAGACATCGTCAGCATAACGTAGATCATTGCGAGCATGTTCAAAGACATAAGTATCTGAAAACCGTAGGTGATCATCGCAGACAGCTGACCGACATTCATGCTTACGCCTTGGGTGGAAATTATGATTTTCGAACCGAAGTACAAAACGACTACCATAACCGAATATACGCACGTCTGAAACAGCGGAGAAATCCACGCAACCGTTCTTTCGGCTTTCGTAAAGTCACCGCATATATCGTCGGCGGCTGTGCCGAATTTCTTTTTCTCGTAGTCCTCTCTTGCAAAACCTTTGACGGCACGCATAGCCATGACGTTTTCTTCTATGGATTCGTTGAGTTTATCGTACTTTTTGAAAACACGCTTAAATGACGGGAGTGCTTTCTTTCCTATCATGAAAAGTCCGAACAGTAATACCGGAACTACAACGACAAAAAGCGTCGCCAAAGAACCGCCCATTATATACGCCATTATAACGGAGAAAATGAAGTTTAACGGCGCTCTTATAGCTATTCTTATTATCATCATGTACGCCATCTGTACATTTCCGACGTCTGTCGTCATTCTCGTAACAAGAGATGATGAAGAAAATTTGTCGATATTGGCAAATGAAAACTCCTGAATTTTGACATACATATCGTGTCTCAAATTTTTGGCAAAACCTGCCGACGCTTTCGATGCGGTATATCCGGCAAAACCTCCGCAACAAAGCGACACAGCCGCCAGTGCGAGAAGGACACCGCCGTATTTAAGTATGGTATCCACACCGCAACCTGCCGAAATTTCGTTGACAAGCATAGCCAAAATGTACGGTATGACCGCTTCCATAAACACTTCGCCTATCATCAAAATCGGAGTGATTATCGACTCTTTCTTGTACTCTCTGATTGACTTTGAAAGTCGTTTGATCATTTTTTCTTAGCCTTCTTTCTGTTGTTTCTTAATGTTATTATAGACAGTTTCGAGGTATCGGCGAAGGTCTTCTCTTTCCGACTGTGTCAGTCCTTCGAGCATTGCCTCTTCGCCTTTTAGTTTCGAAAGGTGCATTTCGTCCGAAAATTCGACAGCTTTTTGAGTTTGACATACTATCTTATTACGTTTGTCGCTTTCGTCGGTGTAACAGCTGATATATCCGTTCTTTTCAAGTCTCGCTATAAGTCCGACTACTGTCGGGTGAGAGACATCGAGGAAAGTTTCAATTTGTTTTTGAGTTACCTTTCCGCCGTTCATGTCAATAAAAAGCAAAACTTGACTTTGGGAAAACGTCAGGTCGTTATCTTTCAGTTGCTTGTCGAAACGAACTTTCATTTTTTCGTGGACAGCTTTTAGAAGGTGTCCTATATCTTTCGATTCCAAACCGTCGCCTCCGTTCTTAATATGTAGTGCGCTACCTGTAGCGTGTTACGTGTAGCACGTTACAGATTTTAACACCGAAAGTATATATTGTCAATAGGTTTTTTATTAAAATTTGTTCAAAAACGGGGCGTGTTGAATTCGAAATGCGGAATGCGAAATTCGAAATGGATTTGGTTTTCAGTTTGTGCGTGTTTGTAGTTAATTTTATCTTAGCCGAACCCCTCAGTCAAGGCTTTGCCTTGACAGCTCCCCTACAGGAGAGCCAAGACGTAGTATTTGCGTTTTATAGTTAATCACATCTGTATCCGTCAATCCCTCCGACGACTTCGTCGTCACCTCCCTTTGCACAAGGGAGGCTTAGGGTGCTGAATTTTAATCTCTGCTGAAATTCAGTCTCGGCTCACCTTTAGGGGAACTGTCTGCGTAGCAGACTGAGGGGTACGGACAAAGAAGAAATTATCCAAAGACTTGCAAACTAACGGTAAAATCATTTTCGCATTCAAAAAATCCCCAAATAATAAATTTTTTCTTTCATAGCGGTGAACATATTGACAAAACCGTTAAATGTGTATACAATATAGTTACAATCTTTTAAGGAGGTCTATGTCATGGACAGATTTCAGGACGTAATGGAACAGATCAAAGGCTATTTCCAGCAGGTATTTGCAATGCTCGCTGATATTCTCGCCAGTCTCGGTATCGGCAAGAAAGACGACGAAGACGTTGCATAAGTCAGTTTTCGAAAAATTAAACGGCGGTGCGCTTAGGCGTGCCGCCATTTATTTTTTGTCTTTGTATTGCAAATTGTGGTCAGCTGTTATATAATACACAAGATATTGTTTTTAGGAGGCTCAATATGCTTATCGGCGGTTTTCAAAAAATGACGGTTTTGGACTACCCGAACAAAGTCGCCTGTACCCTTTTTTTAACGGGTTGCAATTTTCGCTGTCCGTTTTGTCACAACTCTTCTCTTGTCACTGAAAAATGGCTCGGCGGTGTCGACAAAAAAGAAATTTTCGACTACCTCGAAAAAAGAAAGGGCATTCTCGACGGCGTTTGCGTGACAGGCGGTGAACCGCTTTTGAATGAAGATATTGATGTACTTTTGAGTGAAATCAAAAACTTGGGTTATCTCGTCAAGCTCGACACGAACGGAACCAACCCCGACAAACTTCGTGAGCTTATAGACAAAAACTTAGTCGACTATGTCGCAATGGATATCAAGAACTCAGCCGACAAATACGCCGAAACTTGCGGTGTAAAGGCAGTGAACCTTACAAAGATAAAAGAAAGCATAAACCTGCTGATAAACGGCAATATTGATTATGAATTTCGCACAACCGTAGTCTCGCCCCTCCATACAGTCGAAGATTTCGAGGGTATCGGCGAACTCATCAAAGGTGCAAAAGTCCTGTATTTACAAGGCTTTGTCGATTCCGGCGAACTTATCGGTGAGGGAATGAGCGCAGTCGACGGCGAGACGATGAAAAAAATACTCGGCAAAGTGAAACCTTATGTCGAAAACGCCTATCTTCGAGGTGTGTAAAGCGGTGTAACTTTACAGATAGCCGAAAACGACGCAAATGAGACAGTTTTAGCCGTATTTTTTCAAAAAACCGCAGGACTTTGTGGGCGGTCGATAAAATTTATACAACATATTGTGTTTTGACGCTTGACACAGGGCACAATATATGATATCATTTGCGTTGCAGTCATTTCTTGTTTTTAATTCGAATATATTATAATTTTTAGGGGGATCAATATGTACAGAATCATTAAAAGAGACGGTCAGATAGTCGACTTTAATCTGTCGAAGATTTCGACCGCCATTGAGCAGGCTTTTGAAGCGTGCGAAAAGCATTCTACTCCCGATATCATCGACTTTTTGGCTTTAAAGGTCACAGCCGACTTTGAGCCGAAAATCAAAGATGAACTGATATCGGTCGAAAATATTCAGGACAGCGTTGAGTCCGTTCTCATCAAGGCGGGTTACGACGATGTCGCCAAGGCGTACATTCTCTACCGTAAACAAAGAGAAAAGGTCAGAAACATCAAAAACACCCTCATCGACTACAAAGAGATAGTCAACAGCTATGTCAACATCACCGACTGGCGTGTCAAAGAGAATTCAACCGTCACCTACTCTGTCGGCGGTCTTATTCTCTCTAACTCCGGCGCTATAACCGCTAACTACTGGCTGTCCGAGATATACGACGAAGAAATAGCCGCAGCGCACAGAAACGCCGATATCCACATTCACGACCTTTCTATGCTTACCGGTTACTGTGCAGGTTGGTCGCTCAAACAACTTATAAAAGAAGGTCTCGGCGGTGTTACCGGA
>CAZBXS010000011.1:0-17790 GCA_964495955.1 uncultured Faecalibacterium sp. | reverse complement strand
TTAAAATCCCTCGATAGCAATATCGTACCGGTTCAAGTCCGGTCACCGGCACCAAGAGATCCGTTCACTGTGTGGACGGATTTTTTTGTTACAAAAAAGGAGGAAAAAACTATGCAGGAAAAAAGTTTAACTCAGCCTCTCAAGTTCCAAGAAAAACTCGGCTACGCAATGGGCGATATGGCGGGTCTTGTCACTTTTTCTATCGTCGGAGCTTTCCAAAACAAGTTCTATACAGATGTACTTCATCTCGATCCTGCGAAAGTCGCTGTACTTATTCTCGTTGCGAGACTTTTGGACGCTTTCGTTGATCCGCTGTGGGGTGCGTTCATTGATTCGAGAAAGCCTACCAAGTACGGACGGTTCAGACCCTATATTTTGGCTTTTTCCGTTCCTCTTGCGGTCTCGGCGGTACTTATGTTTACGGTGATACCAAACCTTTCACAAGCGAAATATCTCCTTTACGCCTACATCACATACATCGCCTACGGGATACTTTATACCACCGTCAATATCCCCTACGGCTCGCTCGCTTCCGTCATGACAAGCGACGAAAAAGAACGCTCTACCCTTTCGATGTGGCGTTCGGTCGGCGCAGGTGTCGGCGGAGTACCGGGCAGTATAATCCTCCCGTTAATTGTCTATAACACCTCGGTCAGCGAAAGCGGAGAAAAAATCCAGACGCTCAACAGCACCGTTTTGACCGTCAGCGTTCTCGTGCTTTCTATCCTGTCGGTTTTCATTTATTATGCACATTTCAAGCTGACGAAAGAGCACATTACGCCAACCGAGAAAAAAGAAAAGTACAACGTATTCAAAGCTATCGCCGACCTTTTCAAAAACGGCTCGTTCATCGCCCTTGCCGTCACCGGTATGCTTTTTATTGCGTTTCAGTTTTATTATCAGGCGGCTTACACCTATCTTTTTGCCGACTATTACCGCAACGCCGGCATGTACTCACTCGTGACGGTATTTACTTATATACCGATGATTTGCCTGCTGTTTTTCACGAACACGCTTATCGACAAGTTCGGCAAAAAAGAAATCTGCACCGCAGGACTTGTATTTTCAGCCGTAACTTCGTTCATACTCTATTTCGTCCGCCCGTCTAACCCGTATGTATTTTTGTTCTTCGTGCTTCTTTCGGGACTTGGGCAGACTTTCTTCACCCTCGAAGTTTGGGCGCTTTTGATGGACATTATCGACAGCCACGAACTTCGCACTCACCGCCGAGAAGAAGGTACGGCGTATGCGCTGTTCTCATTTTTCAGAAAGCTCGGTCAGACGCTCGCCGGTGTCGCTTTCAATGCACTTTTGGCTGTCATCGGTTACAGTGCCGAATCGGGTCAGGCTTTGTCTTCTGAAGTACGGGAGAAATTGTTCGACGTTTCGACCCTTGTTCCTGCCGTAATGCTTGCTGTCATGGCTGTCGTTCTCGCTTTCGGATACAGACTTTCGAAAAAGAAATTGTATAAAATGCGTGCCGAACTGTCAGTTATTAGAAATGAAGAGGCTTAAATAAGGCTAATATCGAAAAATAAAAATTTTTATGTAAAATCTAAACACAACGCTCTCCCCGACATCTGTCGGGGAGAAAAATTTTTCGCTTGAAATTCGACAAAAATATCAAATAACTATTGAAATTGGAATTTTTATTTGTTATAATGGGGTTACCACACAAAAGCTAAAAGACGCTGGGTGCCATGTGCCCAAACTTAGGTTGCTTTTTGCTAACGCAAAAATGCAGGCTCTGTTTTGTTGCAACTTTTTTCAGTTTTTTGTGTTGCAGCAGGCGGAGCTTGCATTTTTCGTGTGTGCAACTTCGGTTGCACACACTTTTTTTATTTAGGAGGGTAGGAGACTACAAGGGGAACTCACACGAAAATATAAAGAACACAAAATACAAAACTGAAAGGAAAAATTTGAAATGAAAAAATTTATCAACAATTACTTTACAAACATAGGTGAACGCATCAAAAAGATGGCGATATATTCGTTCACGTTATTCCTCATAGCCGAGTCGATAGCTGCCGTTATTTTTGGATTTGGAATGTTCGATTACTCTGTAGCGCTTGGATTGCTTATAGTAGTTTTGGGCCCGTTCGTTGCTTTCTTTGTCAACGCAACTATAGGTGCTCCGTTTTATATGTTAATATACGGTTTCGGTGAACTTATCGACAAGACATCTTCTATTGAAAGTTCAATTGTCACTTCGGGCACAAAGTCAGTGGCACAGACCGAAGCAGACATCGAAAAGAGAAACAAGCTCGAAAAACTTCGTGCAAAGGGAATAATCAGCGAAGAAGAATTCAAAAAGGCTCTCACAGGTACACCTGCTCAGGAGAGCGACGAACTTCCGACGCTTTGATATGAGGTGACGAAATGGACGAAAATAATATCAACATAACGCCTGAAGTCAAAGAAAAAACCACACTTGTCGGCAAGATAAGAAAGCTGTTACATATCACCGACGATACAAAGCTCGGCGGTGAAACGGGAATGCTTATTTTGCTGTTGATCGGAACCGTGCTTAATGTGTATAATTACGTTAAGACTATACCTTCCAGCCCCGCCTCTATAATTGACTGCCTTATAGTTCTTCCCCTGTATATCTGCTTTATGATATACATTCTTAAACCGAACTCCAAAATCTCTCTGAGAGGAACGCTCGGAGTATATACGGGGTATTTTGCATATGCATATCTATATAAGCTCATCTCGTTTTTATCTATGGATTATTTAGACATAGCTTTTAAAAACGAAGATACGGCGGTGCTGATGTGGTCTAAGGTTGTCTTTGCCGCAGTCGGAATATTGCTTTTGGTTGTTCTGATAGAAATAATCAAAAAGTGCAAGAAGAAAAAGCTGTTTACCCGTATTTTGACATTAGCGGTTATTATCTGTGCTGTAGCTTATGCGATGCAAACAGCCGGTAATATAATTTTCGCTTTCACACAGTTTACAGTGACAACGAAGCACATTGTTTCATCTGTGTCCGCACAAATTCGCTATTTTATCGAAGAAAATCTGTTCTTCATCGCAGTGCTCGTTTTAGCCAAAAAGAACGACCTTTCACAGCTTTTCGCTAAAAAAGCAAGTTCCGGCGGTATCAATTTGAAATTCAGAAAAGGCGATACATCGAATATTGAAAAAGAACTTTCGGATCTTCGTGATTTATTGGACAACGGTATCATCACCGAAAGCGAATACAATGATAAGAGAGCGGAAATTTTAACCAGACTTTAAGAGGTTACGAAATGGACGAAAATAATATCAACATAACGCCCGAAGTCAAAGAAAAGACTACGCTTGTCGACAAGATAAGAAAGCTGTTACATATCACCAACGACACAAAGCTCGGCGGTGAAACGGGAATGCTTATTTTGCTGTTAATCGGAATAGCAGGTCATACATATTCTCTTATTAGCTATATCGTTACTATCGTTGACTATATCAGCAGTATCTTATATCTTGACGCAAAGATCGCCTTTCTTGCCAGCGAAATCTTCATTTTGGTCTTTAGTTACGGCATTTATTTTGCTTCGTATATCTGTTTTATTGTGTATGTTCTTAAGCCGAACTCCAAAGTTTCTCTGAAAGTAACGCTCGGAGTATATACGGGGTGTCAGGCACTTACGTTTTTGTTTAATTTTATCATTCATATCAAAGACGAAGATACAACAGCGATGCTGACGTGGTCTAAGGTTGTTTTTGCCACAGTCGGAATATTGCTTTTGGTTGTTCTGATAGAAATAATCAAAAAGTGCAAGAAGAAAAAGCTGTTTACCCGTATTTTGACATTAGCGGTTATTATCTGTGCTATAGCTTATGCGATGCAAACAGCCGGTAATATAATTTTCGCTTTCACACAGTATACAGTGACAACGAAGGCAATCATTTCAAGCATATTCGCACAAATTCGCTATTTTGTCAAAGAAAATCTGTTCTTTATCGCAGTGCTCATTCTCGCCAAAAAGAACGACCTTTCACAACTTTTCGCCCAAAAAGAAGGTGTCATAGGTGTAGATTTGAAATTCGGAAAAGGCGATACATCGAATATTGAAAAAGAGCTTTCGGATCTTCGTGATTTATTGGACAACGGTATCATCACCGAAAGCGAATACAATGATAAGAGAGCGGAAATTTTAACCAGACTTTAAGAGGTAATAAAATGGGAAAGTATGTACAATTAAAACGGTTGCCGTCTAACCTGTACGCAGACGGTTCACCTGTAATAATCAAAGCCGCAGCGCTTTTGAAAAACACCGAGACAGACGATGTTTTGGCTCAGCTGAAAATCGAAAACCTGTCTCACAAGAAGATATCTGCCGTCAGGGCACAATTTAACACGTACGACGCTTTCGACAAATCCGTCGGAGCAATAAGCCACCAATATCTCGACCTAAATCTCGTACCGCACGGCGAATATATCGACAGAAAAGGCGTACTTTTGAGAGACGATATAAGAGAAATCACAGTCACTATCACCGAGGTCGTATACGAGGACGGCGAAATGTGGAAAAGCGGTGACGAACAGTACTTGCCGATACAGCATCAAAAGAAAATCGAAAACGCTTTGAGTGACGATCTCGTCAACCAGTACAGCCGAGAAATCGGCAAAAAGGCGTTGTTTGAGCCTATCGAGGACAAAGGCGTTTGGGTGTGCACTTGCGGTGGAATAAACAAAGACACCGACGAAGCGTGTCACAAGTGCGGTCTCGAAAAAGAAAAGGTTTTCTCGTCTTTCGACACCGACACCCTGAGTGAAAATCTTGCGGCGTACTTGTTAGCGGAAGCCGAACGGCTCGAACAGGAGCGACTGGAAAAAGAACGGCTCGCAGCCGAAGCCGCCGAAGAAAAGCGTCAAAAGAAACTGAAAACCAAGAAACGCCTTAAAAAAGCGGCAATTATAACGCCTATCGCAGCGGTTATAGCAGTAGGTTTATATTTTCTGACAACGCTTTTGATAATTCCGCAGGTGAAGTATTCCTCGGCTAACAAAATGGTCAAAAACGGCGAATACGGCGAAGCTATCACAGCGTACCAGAAGCTCGACGGATTCAGACGCTCGGAAGAAAAAACCACCGAAGCCAAGTATCTCTTAGCCGACAAACTCTTCAACGAAGAAGATTACGAAAATGCTTTTGGCAAGTTCAAAGCGCTCGGTGATTACGAAGACAGCGCCGACAGAGCTCAAAAGTCGAAGCTCGAATGGGGCAAACAGCTGATGAACAAGCATGACTACGAAAAGGCGTATTGGAAATTCAAAGATTTGAACAATACCAAATTGATGCAAAAATGCGTCAAGGAAGCAAAGAACTATTGGTACAAATCCGGCGAATATTATAAACTGATTTCTTTCTATACAACAAATAATATTAAAAGAGATCAGACTTATTATAACGCCTGTTACAAGCACGCTCTTAATTTGATAGATACAGGCGAATACCAATCAGCTATCTCCTACCTTATAATAACAAAAGGTCACAAGGACAAGGCAGAACAGATGATAAAATATGCAAAATATCATTATGTTCTCGACCACAAAAACAATACAGACGAAATGACATACAAATATCTCAAGGAGCTCAAAAAGGAAAACTACAAAAAGAGTGCTCAGATATATAATAATTTGTATAAGTGGAAAGTGGAGATAAAAGCAAATGACAAGGATTATGATTATGATTCAAGATATTGCTTTGATGAGAGTTATTTAAGCAAATATGACAAGTGGTATTTCCACATTAAAGTTACCGGAGGAACTCCGGACGATACAAAGGGAATAAAGCTGAAATACTCCGGAACATTTCCAACCGGCAGTGTCCGCTCAGGAAAATGGAACTACGCTTTTGATGACGGCGATGACTCATGGGCAAGTTTTTATTACACAAATCCGGGTTATAACACAACTACCGGCAATTTCACATTCAGAGTTTATGATATGAGCGGAAATCTCTTAGCTAAAAAGACTATTGAAATTTACTAACCCCTACCCTTTCACACAACATAAGACACCGTCCCGCTAACGTGGGACGGTGTCTTATGTTTATGTTAGCTTTTATCAATCGTAGAACTTGTCAAGCTCCATGTCGGCTTTTTCGTATTTCTTTATCTTCGGATTTTTGTAGACCTTACCTCTTGCGACGACCATGTAAGGCTGTGAGAGTGCTCTGAAATCGTCGAGGGGGTTAGCGTCGGAAATGAGCATATCAGCCGATTTGCCTACTTCGATACTGCCGGTGATGCGGTCTATCTGTGCTATCTTCGCATTGCCGAGGGTTGCTGTATAAAGCGCAAAAGCAGGTGTTACGCCGACATCACGTGAGAAGTAATGAAGTTCACGCCACATATTATAATGCGTTGTGTACGGGCAACCCGTATCTGTACCAAGACCTACGGGAACGCCGTTTTCAAGAGCGGATTTTGAGCCTAAAACCATGTTATTGTAGACGAGGTTTGAGTTATACTGTGTAACTTCGGTAATTCCGAGCGTTTCAAGATCAAATCTCGCCATGGGCATTGCCGGAGAAAGAGTGCAGATAAGTGCGGCGCCGTGAGCTTTGAATACGGCGATTTCTTTTTCCGAAAGCGTGGAGCCGTGTTCTATTGTGTCGACGCCGTTTTCAACAGCCGCACGAACTCCGTCCGGACTTTGAACGTGTGCTGCGACTTTCAAGCCGTGTTTATGCGCCGCATCGCAACATGCTTTTATCATATCGGGTTTCATCATAAGTACGCCCGGTTCGCCTTTGACTTTCGCATCGAGGACACCGCCGGTTATCATAAGTTTTATGAGGTCTACGCCCTGAGAAGCGAGGTCTTCGACCATTGCGACGGCTTCTTCGACTGTATTAGCGGCTTTCGTAACGGAGCCGACCATGTGACCTTTGGGAACGCCGATAGCGTAACCCGACGCTAAAATTCTCGGCCCTTCCGTTTTTCCGGAATTTATCCTGTCACGCAGTTTTGTGTCGATATCACCGAGACCGCCAACAGCTCTGACTGTCGTTACACCTGACATAAGTCCCTGCATAGCATATCCTCGGCAAAGTTCGAGCGTTACCCGTCTCATCAAAGCCGTTGACATGGCAGCCTTCGCCAGTACGTCGGCTTTCATCGGTTTGTTTTGAGGTTTTCCGCCGGCGGGAAGATGAACGTGAAGATTGATAAGTCCCGGCATAAGATACTTTCCGCTAAGGTCGATAACTTCGTCCCTTTCACTCGGCGTTACCGAGCCGATTTCGGTTATTGTTCCGTTTTCGACGGCTACGTCGACATTCGCCATCGGCGTCATGTTCTCGGTACCGTCAAGCAGTGTACAGTTTTTAAATACGGTTTTCATTGTGTTACCCTCCAAAAAGTCTATGGTTAAATTTTAACACTGTTGAACCGTTATGTCAAATTTTTTCTTTTTGTACGGGTGAATAACTTAATAATTTGGGTTATACAAAAAGCTGTATTGCTCCGTTCTGAACGCACCGACTTTGTTATCAGTACTTTCGAGCCGTTGTTGCATTGCCGATTTGACGGGGTACTGGAAAGTACGCTTTTGGTAGGTGTAATTCAGCCAGCTTGAAAAGAAATCGGTGTCACCGTCTTTGAGTATGGAATACATGACATATCCACGACAGTTTTCGCTGTTTTTCGGCAAGGAAAATGCGGCGAATGTGTCCGTACCGACCTGTGAAAATAAGCTACCACCGGCTGTATATGTTTTTTCTTCCAAGCAGTGATAAGGCGCTGTAAATGTTTTGCCGTCGCTTTCATAAAGTACACGCCCCGTCATTTCGCCGTCAGAGAGCCAGCCGTCGTCGCTTCGCTGATAAGCGGGCCAAATTTGAAGTGAATGTGTACCGAAAAACTTCGTGCCGTTACGCCAAGCAAAATGATGAATAACCGTCCATTTTTCTATTTCATACGGTACTTTAACCGCTACGGTCGTGACGGTCAAAGTGCCTTTTTCAAGTTCGGTATAAGTCATTGATTTATCGCATACTTTGCTTACAACTTCCAAAGCTCCGTCGAGAGAAATTATTTCCTGCGACGTTAAGTCGGCAAGTACGTCATTCGGAAAGCCAAGATTTTCAAGGTCATTTTTAATTTTTTGAACGTCCGAAGCGGTACTCATATCGGCGCTTTCCCATTTCATCTCATAACCTCCGCCGAAAACGTATCCGAGCGTCAGACCCACCGCCAAAAGCACACAGACAGTCGAAACTATCCATTTGTCCGATACTTTCACACATGCAGGCTCAACGGTGTAACCTGCCGTATCGAGCTCTTTCGAAAGCCTGTAGACACTGAAAATCGTCACAAGATACATTGCTAACAGCACAGCAACGGCTATCGGATAATTAAAATTGATAATAGCGAAAATACACACCGTCACATAACAGATGAGAAGCACGAGGGCAGGCGTCGCCTTTTTCGGTAAATTCGCCGTTGCTTTCACGTTCACCAGTGCTCTCCAAAAACAAAACAGTTCGCTTATCATGATCACGGCTCTCAAAACGGTGAGGGCGAAGGTGACTTTCGTGACAGCTTCTTTTCCGTCGGAAAGCACACTGCCAAGTACAAGTGACTGAAAACAGCAAGCCGCCTCAAGTGCGGAAAGGACAAAACAGGCTTTGAAGTATTTGTTGTCGTTTCTGAGTGTACGAAATCCAAGCAACATCAGCACCGTTCCGACCGCCGACAAAATATATTCAAGGCAGAAAAAGTTCAACATCACCGTCGACATTATCAAACCGATGAGCACACGGTTTACGCCCTTTTTCCACGGGGTCACGCCTTTCACAACGTCTTTCGGCAAAGCGTCCGAAAAGCTGTTTTCAAGCATTATATCAAACTCTTCTTCATTTATTTTTTTCCGTTCACTCATTTTTCTCCCCTCCTAACATTTTTCTCAGTTTCTTTTTCAGTCTGTACAACTTGCCCTCTACCGCTCTTTCGGTCACTCCGAGTTCCGAGGCGATTTGCGAAATCGGCTGTAAGTAATAATATTTTCTGTAAAAAATGATTTTCTCTTTGTTTGACAGCGAGTTTATCGCTTTTTCGATTTGCTGTTGTCTTTCTTTTTCGATTATCACTTCTTCGGGCGTCGGTTCTCTTGACGGTACGGTTTCTTTTATATCTTCGAGACTGTTATGAAGTGAAAGTTTTCTCTTGAAATTCAGTGCGGTATTTCTCGTTATCGCCGTGAGCCATGCGGTAAAACTTCCCTTTTCGAAGTCGAATTTGTCCGCATTTTCCCATACTCGCATTGTCACTTCCGAAAGGCAGTCTTCTCTGTCCTGCGGATTTTTTAAAATCGGCGAAATTATGTATCTCATCAGCGGTTCATAATTTCGCAACAATTCATCTATACCCTTTTCGTCTCTTTCGCTCAAGAGCCGAACTGTTCTATCGTCTTTCAAGCCGTCTCGCCTCCCCTCTACCTAATTATACACAAGTTTTATCAAAAACCCACGAAAAATATAACAAAACCGCCTGATAAACAGGCGGTCGATTTTTTATTCGGCTTTCATTTCGAGAAGGTCGAGATTTTTGTAGTAAGCGTCAACAGACAACTTCATTGATTCGTAGATGTTAGCGTCAATGTTGTCCTCTTTTACGCCGAGTTTCTTGGTGATCTTCGGATCGATGTAGAACTTCGAATAAAGAATTTCCGCAAGTTCGACATAGTCAAGACCAGTCTCGATACCCTCTTTTTCTTTCGCTTTCTTGAGAAATACGGCAAAAGACTTGTAGAGGATCTTCGGTACATGGATAATCGGTCTGTTCGGCTGACCCATTGCTCTGTGGACGATCTTGAGATAGTCGTCCCATGAGTAGTTGTACATTGCGATCGGGTAGGCATTACCGCCCTTGTTCTTTTCAGCCGCACCTACGATAGCTTCGGCTACCTGTCTTACCGTGACCATTGCCGTACCGCCTGTGGGGTACATGGTAACGGGGCCCATCTTCGCAATCTGCTCTATAAAGATAGTCCATACGGGCTTTCTTCCGGTCTGTGTTCCGAAAATGTAGGGAAGTTCCATTACCGAAACGTCCATTGAGCCGTCCTCTGCAAATGAAAGAGCTACGTCTTCCTGTTCAATTCTGCTTCTTATGTACGGGTGAATTTTCGTCAGTTCCATTTCGGGACGTACTTTTGCAAAGTGAGCGAAATACGAACCTAAGATAACAGCCTTGTTGATACCAGCCTGTTTCGAAAGGGTGAGAAATCTTCTGACAGGTTCAATATTATATTTGATGTATGACGGATAAACCGGCTTCGGAAAGTCAACACGCTCGTCAACGCCTGCGGCGAAAACGAAACAGTCGCAACCGTCCATAGCCTTGAGAATTTCTTCGTCGCTCATATCGAAAAAGCTACCGAATGTCAATTCCATTTCGGGCGGAAGTTCGGCTCCCTTCGGAAGTTCGGGAAGAGCCACCGTTTTAACGCTGTGACCTCTCTTGATAAATTCCGCTGCGGCAGCGCTACCCAGAAGACCTGTACCGCCGATCATAAATACTTTCATTGTCGTTCCTCCTGTTATTTGTCTTGTTATGACACATATTTTTACGTATATATTATCCTATTTAAAAGACGGAATATCAATATGTTTTTCATCAAATATTTATAAAATGTTGCTAAAATCAGTGTCTAATCTTTCCAAAATGTGAACTTTTTGTGAATTGACTGACTTTTTGTACTTTCTGTCATGTACTTCTCGCAACAAAATCATCTGTTAAGGGTAATTACGGAGAGACCTTTGGCTACTTCAAAAAACAAGAAAGGAGCTTGCAAATGAAAAGCAAAGAGCTAACCGAAAAGGAAAAACTTTTCTGTACCTATTACAGCCTCAAGCAAAACGCAGTCGAAGCGGCAATCAAATCGGGATATACTCTATCGCCCGAAAAAACGGCGGTAAAACTGCTGAGAAAAGAAAATATCAATGCGTACATTGCGGCTTTGACGGTGAAAAACAAGTCGAACCGTGACGAAATAGCGGCAGGACTTCGCAGACTTGCATTCGGCTGTATCAACGACGCCGTAACACTGGCTTTTAATGAAGAATTTGACCCTGAGATGCTCAAGGATCTTGACCTTTTCAGCGTATCGGAAATCAAAGTAAACAGGAGCAAGGGAATAGAAATCAAGTTCTTCGACAGGATAAAAGCGTTCGAAAAACTGTCCGATTTGATAGGTCACGGCGAAGAAGAAAACAAGAGCAACTTCTTCAAAGCGATAGAAAACGGTGCCGCCGCATTGCAAGGTATCAGTACAGATGAGTAAGAGCAAATTCTACCCTTTCAGCCGAAAACAGCTCATTGCGCTGACTTGGTGGAACGAAAATTCACCCTACAGCTCATATGATGCGATAATATGCGACGGTGCGGTCAGAAGCGGAAAAACTACGTGTATGTCGATAGGTTTCATCGCTTGGAGCATTCGCAATTTCGATGATACGAATTTTGCACTTTGCGGAAAGACGGTCACTTCTCTTCGAAGAAACGTCGTCACCTCGCTTCTTCCGTCACTTCGTGAGCTTGGATTTTCGTGCAATGAAAAGCTGACGAAAAACTATATCGAAATATCTTATTCAGGCAGGAAGAACAGGTACTACCTTTTCGGCGGACGTGACGAAAGTTCGGCATCGCTGATACAGGGTGTTACTTTAGGCGGTGTCTTCTTAGATGAAGTTGCACTTATGCCTCGCTCTTTCGTTGAGCAAGCTCTGGCTCGCTGTTCTCTTGACGGAGCGAAATTTTGGTTCAACTGCAACCCCGAAAACCCTCAGCACTGGTTCTACAAGGAGTGGATACAAAAAGCCGAAAGCAAAAATTGCCTGTACATTCATTTCACAATGAAAGACAATCCCTCGCTTTCGCCGAAAGTCATCGCCCGATATGAAAGTCTCTACAGCGGAGCGTTTTATGAAAGGTTTGTACTTGGAAAATGGGTTGCGGTCGACGGTCTTGTCTATCCTCAGGCATCAAACGGCGATTTCACCGAAAGTCCGCCCGAAGAATGTTCGCCGGAAGAATTTTATGTTTCGTGTGACTACGGTACGGTCAACCCGACTTCGATGGGACTTTGGGCACGTTACGGACAGGTTTGGTACAGAGTAGATGAGTATTATTTTTCTTCAAGAGAGCAGGGCAAGCAAAAAACGGACGAAGAATACTACTGCGATCTTTGCACTTTGTGTGACGGAAAAAGAATAACCGCAGTCATAGTCGACCCGTCGGCAGCGTCATTCATCGAATGTATCAGACGACACCGAAAGTACAGGGTAATAAAAGCTCAAAACGACGTACTGGACGGAATAAGAAAAGTGTCAGACTCGATGAAAAGCGGAAAAATTCGCTTTGCACCGTGCTGTAAAGCGAGCGCAAAAGAGTTCGGTCTCTACCGTTGGGATTCGTCATCGTCAAAGGACTCTCCACGCAAAGAAAACGATCACGCCATGGACGATATACGCTACTTCGTTTCGACTGTAGTTTATTCACAAAGCGAAGACTTTTTCGTCATGGCGGCGAACAGAAGCCTTACGGACACCGACCCGTAAGAGAAAGGAGAAAATATTGGCTTTCAGAAGAAAAACAGAAAAAGATGAGCCTTGCGAGGCATTTTGTGTTCCGCAGACTTATCCGAAAAAGCACCCTTACAGTTCGCTGTCGGACATTGAGCCTGTCGGGAAAACAGATGTCAGGCTTTATTCGACCCTTCGAGATGCGATACCGATAATTGATGCGGCAATTTCGAAACTCGTTCGACTTCTCGGTACGTTCGAAGTCGCCTGTACGGACAAAAAGGCGGAGAAAGACCTCGCCGAATTCTTAAAAACCGTCCCGGTTGGGACATTTTCGACGGGTATTAACGCTTTCGTTTCCTGCTATTTCGATTATCTTTTGACTTACGGGACGGCGGTTGCCGAAATCGTTCTTGACCGTAGCGGTAACTTTCGTGCTCTGTATCCGGCGTCGCTTTCGAACATAGAACTTTCCCATGGAAAATCACCGCTTGAATACTCCGTCAGAACGCTCACCGACAAAGGAAGCGTGCCTGTCAAGTACCCTCAATTAGTACTTGTCAGTGCAATAAATCCCGAACCCGACAGCGTTTACGGGCGGTCTGTACTGAAAGGGTTGCCGTTCGTCAGCGATATTTTGCTGAAAATTTATAACACGATCGGCGTCAACTGGGAAAGGATAGGCAACGTGCGTTACGCCGTCACCTACCGACCGCAAAACGACCCCGGCGACAGAATGTACGCAAAACAGCGAGCAGAGCAAGTCGCTCAACAGTGGAGCAAGACCATGCAGCCGAGCGGCCCGGTAAAAGATTTCGTTGCAGTCGGCGACGTAAACATAAAGGTCATCGGTGCTGACAATCAAATTCTCGACAGCAACGTGCCCGTAAGACAGATGCTCGAACAAATCGTCTCGAAGCTGGGCATTCCGCCGTTTTTACTCGGTCTGAACTGGTCATCGACCGAAAGAATGTCATCGCAACAGGCAGATGTTCTGACAAGCGAAATCGAATACTATCGGGAAACGCTCAATCCGGTTTTAAGGAAAATATGTTCCCTGTACTTGAAAACGAACGGCTACGGCTGTGACTTTGAGATAAATTGGAACGACATCACTCTCCAAGATCAGTTACAGATAGCGCAGTCGGAATATTACAACGCACAGACCGAAAAGCTCAGAGACGAAAGCGAAGGTGAAAATATTGAATGAGGAAAAAACAAATTATGTGATCAGCGACGAAGCGATGAAAAAAATCAACGCTCTTTCACGAAAAAAGCTCGAAAAAGACGAAGTATATGTTTTTAACATAACGCTTTGTGACAACGAGATAGACAGAGATTTCGAGGTGTTCAGCGAAAAATCGCTTGAAACGCTCGGAAAGCTCTTCATCGGAAAGACGGGTATATCCGACCACAGCATGAAAAGCAGTGATCAGACAGCTCGAATATACGAAACATGGATCGAGAGATCTTCGGAGAAACTAACTTCTTACAACGCACCTTATGTTGCGCTCAAAGCCGGTGCGTACATGGTCAGAACGCAGAAAAACGAAGACCTTATAAAAGAGATAGACGCCGGTATTAAAAAGGAAGTAAGCGTCGGTTGCAGTGTTTCCAAAAGCGTATGTTCGATATGCGGAAAGGACACCATGCTTTCTTCGTGCGGTCACAGAAAAGGAAAAAGCTACGGTTCAACTATCTGTTACAACACACTGACTGAACCGACAGACGCTTATGAATGGTCGTTTGTGGCAGTTCCGGCTCAAAGAAAAGCCGGGGTCACAAAGGCTTTTAAACTTCAAAAGGAGGAAAATATATTGGAAAACGTAAAAGATTTTTTCAAGTCGCAGACCGACACAGTTACGATATCCAAAAGTCAGGCTCAAAGCGTAGCTGAATATATCGACACGCTTGAAAAGATGAGCGAAGACGGCAGAAAGTACAGACAGGATCTCATAAAGCAGGTAAAATCGCTCGCACTTTTGACTGTACCGGAAGTCAGCGAGAAGACGTTTGACGCTGTATGTGAGTTTATGGCGACAGACGATATCAAGCAACTGCGTGACGGCCTTGAAAAAAAGAAAAACCGTGATTTCGAGCCGATAGTACAGCTGGCACAAACAACAGAAACACAACAGTTAAGCTATAACGAATACAAAATTTAAGGAGGAACAATTATGGCAGACATCAATCTTAACGGAATTAACGAAAACTGTATCACACTCAAAGCAAAAGAGGGAAGCGACATTTCAGTCGGCGACTTCGTTTGCATCACAGCCACAGGCGAAGTCGGTGTACCGACAACAAAAGGCGACATTGTCGGTATGTGTAAAAACATAAGAAACGGCTTTGTTACGGTACAGACGGCAGGCTATATGACAGCGTATCTTTCTTCCGGTGAAAGCATAGCTTTCGGCTACAACGCACTCGGTGTAGATACGTCAAACAAGCTCGTCGCAGTGGAAGGTGCAAGAAAAATTCTCGTAGTCGAATACGACTCTACAAGCCGAAAAGTCGGCTTCATATTATAAGGAGGTAATGAAAATGGCAAATTTCGAAAACATCAAACTCGACAAAGGACTTTACACTACAGGTCAGAGCTTCACGCAGGCACTTGAAAGTATTGACCCGTCCGAAAATTATAAGGGCACGGCACTGGAAGGTCTCGACGCCTATCAGCGTCAGCTCAAACGTTTTGACATTCACGTAAACGGCAGAAATTGCGACACGGTCGAAAAATTCTTCAAAACAGCCGACAGTGCGACACTTTTCCCCGAATACGTCAACAGAGCCGTAAAATCCGGCATGAGAAACGCTAATAAGCTCGGTGATATCGTCGCTACTACTACCGTCATCAACGGTCTTGACTACCGTCCGATAACTTCCGTGGACGACGGCGACAGGGAAGCAAGCGTTGTAGCCGAGGGTGCAGTCATTCCGTCGACTTCGGTTAAGACCCAGCCCAATCTCATAAAGCTAAACAAGAGAGGCCGTATGCTCGTAGCGTCATATGAAGCGATAAGATTTCACCGCCTCGACCTTTTGACTGTAACTCTCAAACAGATAGGCGCTTACATATCCCGTGCTCAGCTCAAGGACGCTGTTGAAGTTCTCATAAACGGCGACGGAAACGATAATGCCGCAAATGTTATCTCGACAGCATCTTCGGGAGTACTGACATATTCCGATCTCGTTGACCTTTGGAGCAAACTTGACCCGTACGAAATGACAACTCTCGTCGCAAATTCGTCTATGATGACAAAACTTTTGAACATGACGGAATTTAAGGACGCCGCCGCAGGTCTGACTTTCCACGGTACAGGCAAGAGCGTAACGCCTTTAGGTGCATCTCTCATTCGCTGTGACACCGTCCCCGACGGAAAGATCATCGCACTTGACAAAAACTGTGCTCTTGAAATGGTACAGGCAGGAGAAATCGTGACCGACTTCGACAAGCTCATCGACCGTCAGCTTGAAAGAGCGACGATCGCCGCAATAACCGGCTTTGCGAAGATACATTCGGGTGCATCTCTCATTCTCGGCGAATAAAAAAGAAAGGGTGACGCAAATGACATCATCTGATGTTTACACTCAGCTTATGTTGATCGTCACCCCAAGTGAAAGCGAAGCGACAGATAAAATTCTGTCGCTTTGTGAAAATGCACTTGAATGGGTGATGAGACGAAAAAGAGAAGAAATTGACGACGAAGACCCCCGTATACCTTATGCCGCCGCAGGTATCGCATATTATAATTACGCTTTAAGCAAGATGACGGATCTTGACGATCCGAGACATTTTAAAGCGGGCGATATAACCGTCAAAAAGAATATTGCGGAAGATCTCGCCATAGCCGAAAAATTCAAAGAAGCACGTCTTGGCGAAATCAGCGAAATTCTCGTCGATACGCAGTTTGGAGCGTGGAATGTATGACAGTAAAACCTATCATGAAAAAATACGGTCAATCGGCTGTCATAACCGACAGCACGACCGGAAAGAAGATAAGTTTCAAAGCGTTTGTACAGGCTCTCAGGTACAAAAACAAACTTTATTTAAGAGGAACGTTCACCGAGCTCGGACGAAACCAACAGGACTATTATCTTTATATCGGGCCTCCCGATATTGATCTTACCGTTGTTGACGCCGACACGAAAACGCTGACAGTCAGCGGTACACAGTATATAGTCGACAGGGTCGAAGAACACTATATCGGCGATGAGCTTATATATATTTGGGGCATTCTTCACCCGACCGTTGACGGCTGATAAGGAGGATAAAATGATAAATTATCTAAGCGAGATGAACAAAGCAAAGTCCCTGATTAACGCAAATTCGGACATAACAAACGGCAACAAAGTCGTCACCGGCTTCAACACGGGAATTGTCCCCACGCCTTTAAGATGCCTGTACACCGTCATAAAGCCTTTAAAATTAGAGGTCGAAAAAACGGAAAGCGAAACGGGTACAACAACAAAATGTGCAAAATTCAGGCTCGGAATAAACATTCACAAAGCCGAAAAACTCGACCCTAACGAACTTTTGGAGCGATTTTCGATGATACTTAACCTGCTTGAAAACAGCGGTAGTTTCGACGTGGACTCTTCCGGTTTCGGAGAACTCGAAAGAGACGCCGATACAAACTCGATTTTCCTGCCGGGGTATATAACTTTCGCATATTACTATTGATAAATTTCGGCAGGACTTGTCTTAAAAGAGATTTTGTGATAGAATAAAGTCGAAAACAGACCGAAAATTTAAAGGGAGGCTGTATTATGGCTAAAAGAGAAGAATATCTTTCTTGGGACGAGTATTTCATGGGCATAGCGATGCTCTCGGCTTATCGCAGTAAAGACCCCAACACACAGGTCGGCGCTTGTATCGTCAACGGGAAAAATCACATCATGTCCGTCGGCTACAACGGTTTACCTCTCGGTTGCAGTGATGACGAATATCCGTGGGAGCGAGACGGCGACAGTTTGAACACGAAGTACCCGTATGTCTGTCACGCTGAGCTTAATGCGATACTTAATAACAACGGTGCTTCTCTTGAGGGGTGCAAGATATATGTCGCACTGTTCCCGTGCAACGAATGCGCCAAAGCGATAATCCAAAGCGGAATAAAAGAGGTCGTTTATCTCAGCGACAAATACGCCGAATCAGCCTCGACGAAGGCGTCTAAAAGAATGTTCGATTCTGCCGGCGTAAAGTACACAAGGCTTGATTTAAAGAACAAAAAGGTCGAAATAAATTTTGACGCAAAGAGCGTATAAG
>CAZBXS010000010.1:12829-17946 GCA_964495955.1 uncultured Faecalibacterium sp. | reverse complement strand
AGGGCGAAAACGTAACAGTTGACGGTATCAACGCCGCTATGAAGGCTGCCGCTTCAGAGTCATTCGGTTACAACGAAGACGCTATCGTTTCTTCCGACGTTATCGGTATGAGATACGGCTCACTCTTCGATGCTACTCAGACAATGGTTATCGATCTCGGCAACGGTCTGTACGAAGTTCAGGTTGTTTCTTGGTATGACAACGAGAACTCCTACACATCACAGATGGTTCGTACAATCAAGTACTTCGCAGAGCTTGCATAATCGAACTTAAACTGAATTTTCGTACCGCATCACTTCGGTGATGCGGTATTTTTCAAAAGGTGGATATATGTATAACGATCATCACATTCACACTTCATTTTCATGCGACGGAAAAGCCTCGCCCGAAGCACAAATTGAACGGGCAATCGAACTCGGCATGAAACAAATATGTATCACCGACCATGAGGACATAGGTTTTCCGCCAAAGCACGGATATGTTTTTTCGGTTGACACCGACAAGTACTTCAAAACGCTCGGCGAACTGAAAGAAAAATACTCAGACAAAATTAAAATTAACATCGGAATCGAACTCGGCTTACAGGTAGCGTATTTTGACGAAATAAACGCATTTGCACAGTCTAAGCCGTTCGAATTTATTATCGGTTCAACGCACCTTGTGGACTGCGAAGACCCGTGTTTGAGCGACTATTTCGACAGACAAAGCGAAAAAGACGCAATAAGAGTTTACTTAAAAGAAGTACTAAGAAACGTCACCGTGTTTGATAATTTCGATGTTGTCGGGCATATAGATTACATTGTCAGGTATACCAAAAGCAAGGGCGAAAAGTATGACCCGTTCGAGTATTTCGACATTGTCGACGAGATACTTAAAACCGTCATCGCCAAGGGAAAAGGCATCGAATGCAACACTTCACGCATCGGAAACGGCTTTTTGCACTGTAATCCCCATGAAGAAATAATCAAAAGGTACAGGCAACTCGGCGGAGAGATAATAACTCTCGGTTCCGATTCACACCTTCCGGCAACTCTCGCCAACGGTTTCGACAAGGCAGGGGAAATACTGAAAAACGCAGGTTTCGAATACTACACCGTATTTGAAAACAGAAAACCGAATTTCATAAAACTGTGAGTTTTCGCAGAGGACAAAAATCAGGGGCATCGAGCCCCTGATTTTTGTGCGTGCACTCGCTTCGCTACTGCGCACGCTACTACCTAAACAACCCGTCAAACATACTCTTTTTAGGCGGCCTCGGCGGTGGCTTGTTGAAATGTTCACCGCAAACGAGTATGGTTTCATCGCCGATAACGCTGATATCTTCCCATTTTATGCGAATGTCGTCATCTCTGCCCATGAGACCGCAACAGCGAAGACGTCCGAAAATAACTATCTCAACGACTTTTCCCGAACAAGTGTCGATTTCGACGTCGTTGACGTTTCCGAGAATACAACCGTTTTTCTCGTTGATTACTTTTTTACATCGAAGATCGGCAACACAGCATTTCATATCTTCACCTCACAACCGATATACTCTAAAAAAGTATATGCAAACGGACGAAAATATGTTACAATGTAGGAAACTATTCGTTACTAAGGAGAAAATCATGCTTCATTTTATACTCGGAAAGGCGGCAAGCGGAAAAACCGAATATCTGCACAGAAAGCTCGGCGAAATCATTGATACGGGCAAGAGCGGTGCTGTGTTGATAGTGCCCGAACAGTTTACGTTCGAGACCGACAAAGGCATACTCAATTCCATCGGTGCCATAAGGTCAAATAAGATAGAAGTTCTCAGTTTTACAAGACTTGCGGAACTGATTTTCGACGAATACGGCGTCAGACATAACGATATCATAACGGAACAGGGACGGCTTATATACATGTCAATGGCACTTTCGTCCCTTGAAGATAAACTCGAACTTTATAAAAAGCACATAAATGATCCTGCGTTTATTAAAAGTATGCTATTTGTTGTCGACGAGTTTAAACAGTCGTCGTTTACTTTCGAAAATCAAGGTGCGCTGAAAAACTTAAAAAGCGAAACGCTGAAAAGTAAAATGCGTGAACTTATTCTCATTTGTCAGACATACGATGCAATGATAAGTAATTGCTACCTTGATTCGAGTGATGTACTTGCGAAACTGTGCGATACGGTCAGAAAAGAGCGTTGGTTTGAAGGCAAAACGGTCGCACTTGACGGATTTACGAACTTTAACGCTCAGATTTCGGGAATAATCGAACAGATACTTGTACAGGCAGATGACGTATATATAACCCTTTGTGCCGACGGTGTGAATTACAGCGAAGATGAAAACGACGTTTTCGCATTCACGAGAAGAACTGCGTCAAGACTTAAAAACTTGGCACAGAAAAATTCCGTTCCCGTAGCAAAGCCCGTAATTCTCGACGAAGAAATCACCGGATATAAACGCCATACTTCGCCGGAACTTTATGCACTTGAAGAAAATTTGTACAAAGCCGATTTCACCGTGTATGACGGAAAATGCGAAAACATCGGCATATACAGCGCTTGCGACATAGAAGACGAATGTATATATACTTCAAGAAAAATCCGACAGCTTATGCGTAAAGGCTACCGCTGTCGAGAAATTGCCGTAATTTTTCGTGACAGCGACAAGTACGAAACACAGCTGAGATATGCATTTAAAAAGTACGAAATCCCATCATTTGAGGACGCACGCCAGCCGATTTCAAATCAGCCTTTGGTGCTGTACTTGCAAAATGCGCTGAAAATCTGTGCCGACGGGTTCGGAACGGAAAATGTTATGAGGTACTTGAAAACGGGACTTACGGGTCTTAGTGTCGATGAAATATCCGAGCTTGAAAATTATGTCTATATTTGGCAGATAGACGGCGCAAAATGGAAAAATGAATTTACGAAAAGTCCGTTCGGATTTGACACAAAATCGGAAGAGATGAAAGCCGAGGTGCTCTCACGCATTAACGAAATGCGTCAAAAAACTGTCGACCCGATAATTAAATTAAAAGAGAGCATGAAAGACAAAGACGGCTTCGAAATGACCAAAGCGGTTTATGACTTTTTGATTGAAACAAAAGCGAACGAAAATCTGAAATCTCTTGCAATCGAACTTGAAGATAACGGCGAAAGTGCACTCGCCGTCGAGCAGGGACAAATCTGGGATATGCTCATGCAGGCACTCAACGAAACGGCACTTGCACTGAAAGACAAGTATATCTCAATTAAAAAGTACCTCGAAATATTCAATATGTCACTTTCGGTAAAAACTCTCGGAAAAGTACCTAATGCCGTCGACGAAGTCATCGTCGGTTCGGCTGACAGAATACGTACCAGAGGGATAAAAGTCGCTTTTGTCCTCGGTCTTAACAGCGAAGTATTTCCGGCGTCGAATTCGTCGGGAGGTCTTATCTGTGACAGAGACAGAAACGCACTTTTATCGGCAGGTATAGAACTTTTCGACATCAACAAATATAAATCTTTGGAAGAACGTTTTATCGCCTACAACGCTCTGTGCTGTGCAAGAGACAAATTGTTTTTGACCTATTCGCTTACTACCAATAAAGGCGAAAAGAAAATGCCGAGCGAAATCGTGACAATGGCAGTCGATACGCTCAAAAACGTCAAATACGAACACTACGAAAACGTACCCGTCGAAGAAAAAATCGAAGGCGCCGTTGCAAGCTTTGAACTTATGGCGTCACTGTTTTTGAAAAACGATTACTACAGCCGTAACCTTTACGCTTATTTTGAAAATATCCCCGAATACAAAGAGCGTATCGACGCACTCAAACGTGTAAGCGGTGATTTGGACTTCGAATTCAAAGACGAAAATATCGCAACCGAACTTTTCGGAAAAGATATTTATCTCTCGGCATCGAAAATTGACATATACGAAATTTGTCCGTTTAAATATTTCTGTTCATACGGTATCAACGCCAAACCCAGAGAAAGAGCAATCCTCGACCCAAGACAAGGCGGAAACATCGTCCACGCCATCCTTGAGGAACTGATGAAAAAGTACAAAGACATCGGCGTCCAAAACACAGACGAATTACAAAGAAAAAAAGACGTACTGGAATTATTGCGTGCTTATGCAAACGAAAACCTCGGCGGACTTGAAGATAAAGACAAACGATTTGTCTATCAGTTTGACAGAATAGCCAACATTCTCGATATTATCCTTGACAGGATAGTCGCCGAATTCACTAATTGCGAATTTATACCCTGCGATTTCGAACTTAAAATCGGAAAAGGCGATGATGCGATCACTGCGTATACAGTCGAAGCGGACGAAAAAGGGAAAGTAATTATCACAGGCTCAATCGACCGAGTTGATAAATTCGAACTCGATTCGAAAAAATATCTTCGTGTCGTCGACTACAAAACCGGTACGAAAGAATTCGCTTTAAGCGACGTTCTCGGCGGACTTAACATGCAAATGCTCATATACCTTTTCGCTTTGGTCAAAAACGGAAAAGAGTATTACGGCGGTGAAATTACCCCGGCAGGCGTTTTGTATTTCCCGGCAAGAGCGGTAAGTTTTTCCGCCGACAGAAGCGACGGAGCGGAAAAAATGAAAAATACCATGTACAAAGAAAGCGTAATGAACGGTATGTTCCTTGATGACACAAGAATACTCAAAGCAATGGACTCGTCGGACAAAATGATATTCATTCCCGCAAGCATCAAAAAAGACGGTACAGTCAAAGGAACAGCCAAGGGTACGGTTATCAGCTTAAAACAGTTGTACACGCTAAACGAAAGAATTGACAAAATAATATCCGAAATGGCGCAATCGCTCCATTCCGGCAAGATACCGGCTTTGCCTGTACGTGCGAAAGGTCACGACAAAATCTGTGATTTTTGCGATTACAAGAGTGTCTGCTGTCACGAAAAGAGCGGAAAGTACAGACACATTGAGCCGAACAGTGCCGAAGAATGCCTTGAAAAATTATCGGGAGGTGACGAAAATGGCGAGAAACTGGACTGACGGACAGAAAAATGCGATAAATTCCCGTAGCGGAAGCATACTTGTCAGCGCTGCGGCAGGTTCGGGAAAAACTGCGGTTTTGGTCGAACGTGTCATACAGAGGATTACCGACAAAAATTCTCC
>CAZBXS010000010.1:0-12819 GCA_964495955.1 uncultured Faecalibacterium sp. | reverse complement strand
GCAGGTGAAATGAGAGAGAGAATTTATGCAGCACTGAAAAAGAAGATACACGACGATCCCCAAAACGCATATTTAAGAGAGCAGGAAATGCTTTTGGCAAATGCCGATATATGCACAATGGATAGCTTTTGCAGTTCGTTGGTAAAAGAAAATTTTCGCCTTTTGGACATATCTTCCGATTTCAGAGTGCTTGATAATTCCGAACTTACACTTTTGGAAAACGAAGCTATCGACATTGTGATGGAAAATGAATACTCGAAAGCCGACCGAGATTTTATCGCTCTTGCCGAACTGCTTTTCAAAAACCGTGACGACTCGGAATTTGCCGAATGCATAAAAACTCTTTACAGGTATTCACGTGCCTACGCTTTCCCGGACGAATGGCTCGACGGAATTTGCGACGCTTATAAAGTCGGCGTTCCCGTTGCCGAAAGTTGCTGGGGAAAGTGTGTGTGTGACTATGCCGTACAGGCGATTGAATACAGCCTCGAACTTGTTCGGAAAATCGACGATTACTGCACCGATGATGAAGTACTTTATAATATGTACCACTTGGCGTGTGTTTCCGATACACAAAAGCTCGAAAGCATTCGTGACGCCGTAAAAAACGGCGAATGGGATACGGCAAGAGCGTTGATGAGCGAAAAATACAAAACAAGGGGCAGTGTACCGAAAGGAATGAAAGACGACCCGACGGTCAAAATGCTTGACAGAAAAAGAGAAGCACATAAAACGCACATAAAAGATAAAGTACTCAAAAAGTTTTGCGTCAGCGAAGAAGAATACGAAAAAGATAACGAGTACTTCTATCCGATAATCAAAAAATTAGTCGAATGCGTAAAACTATATGAAAACGAACTTTTAAGGCTGAAAAAAGAAAAAAACGGCTACGAATTTTCCGATATTGCCCATATGGCTCTTGATTTGCTCGTCAAAAAAGAAAACGGCGAAATAAGGAAAACACCTCTTGCAAAAGAACTGTCATCAAGATATGTCGAAATACTTATCGACGAATATCAGGATACGAACGAACAGCAACATATACTTTTCGATTCGATATCGAAAGACGGCACAAATCTGTTCAGAGTCGGCGATGTTAAGCAAAGTATCTACGCTTTCAGACAGGCGATGCCCGATATATTCATAAATTTGAGAAATTCGCTCGAAGAATATACAAACGAAAACTATCCTGCGAAAATATCGCTTGACCGAAATTTCAGAAGCCGAAAAGGCGTTACCGATTTTATAAATTTCGTCTTTTCTCAGCTTATGAGCGAAGATGTCGGAGGAGTATCTTACGGCGACGGTGAAACTCTCGTACCGAAAGCAAGTTATCCCGATACCGACGAACCGCAGGCTGAATTTCATGTAATAGACATGTCAAGCGAAGAAAACAGAAAGCTCGACAAAGACGTATGTCAGGCACGCTATGTCGCATCTTTGATAAAAGACATGATTTCACGTGAAGTACAGGTCGGAAAAGACGATGACAGACACCCGATACGCTACAGTGACATTTGCGTTTTGATGCGTTCGGTAAAAGGCGACAGAGCGACAGCGTATGCAACTGAAATGAGAAATTGGGGAATACCGTGTTATATCGAAAAAACGGGCAATTTCTTTTCGTCAAGCGAGATTTCGATAATGCTTTCGCTTTTGCGTGTGATTGATAATCCCAATCAGGATATACCGCTTTTATCGGCGCTTATGTCCCCGATATTCGCTTTTACACCCGATGAAATAGCCGAGCTAAGAATAAGCGACAGGAAAGCGTCATTATATGCGTGCTTGTTAAAACATGAAAGCGAAAACAAAAAGATTTCGGATTTTCTCTCGTTTTTGAGAAAAATGCGTTTTATAGCCGGTACATCGACAGCCACCGAACTTATACGAAGAATATTGGACGAAACGTCATTTCTTGCGACAGTACAGGCGATGAGCGGGGGAGACCTCAGACGGTCAAATCTTATGCTCTTGACTGACTACGCCGAAACATACGAAAAATCGGGTATGATAGGTCTGTCGGGATTTATCGGATTTATCGACAAGCTGTTTATCAAAAAGAAGGAACTCGACGCATCTAACCCCGTCAGCGAAAATGCAAATGTTGTCAGAATAATGACTGTACACAAATCAAAAGGTCTCGAATTTCCCGTATGTATAATCGGCGCAACAGACAAACAGTTTAACGACCAAGACGAAAAAAAGCATATGATAATCGACTCGAAAAACGGCGTCGGTATTATACGCAGAGACGATATGACAATGGCGACATATGAAACGCAGTCACATATGAGCGCAAAACTTCAGCAGAATGTGAAAACAAAGTCCGAAGAAATGCGTGTTTTATATGTTGCACTGACGAGAGCGGAAGAAAAACTTATTGTCGTTACGAGCCTAAACGATGCCGCAAAAGATATATCCAAGGCTACCGATGACATAGACCCCGACAGCGACAGAATATTGTCGTTTTCGATTTTGGATAAAAAATCATACAGCGATTGGCTTTTGAAAGTCGCAGTCAGACACCCGGACGCTTACGAACTCAGGCGTTTAGCGGATATAGGAGAAGAGTACGTCACGGACTGTAAAGGACATCTGAAAGTAAAAGTAGTCGACAGGGTAAAAAATTACCGAGAAGCTGTGACCGACATTTCAAATGATGCCGAAATCGACACGGATCTTCAAAAACTGATAGACAGCAGGGTGAATTTCAAGTACAAATACGCCCTCCTTTCGTCCGCTGCGACTAAGAGAACGGCATCTCAGCTTGACGGTGAACTCATCGACAGGGAAAACTTCGCAACGTCAAAACCGGCTTTCCTAACGGACACAGTCTTGACCGCCGCCGAAAAAGGAACGGCAACGCACAAATTTATGCAGTACGCCGACTTTTCACTCGCCGAAAAAGATGTCTTATCCGAAGCGAACAGACTTGTTGCTATAGGTAAACTGACACAGCAGGAAGCGGAAAATATAAGAGTTTCGGAAGTCGAAAAGTTCTTTGTTTCCGAGTTGTACGAAAGAATAAGAAAGTCGCCGAGAGTACTCAGAGAAAAGAAATTCACCGTAAATATTCCGGCTGAAAAGATATACCCCGAACTTAAAGGTGAACTTAACGAAAACATAATGGTACAGGGTATGTTTGACTGTGCGTTCGAAGAAAACGGAAAAATGATCGTAGTCGATTACAAGACCGACAGACTGACGGACGAAAACGTTTTCAGAGAAAAATATACTAATCAGTTGAAGATGTACGCTTATGCTTTACGGCAGCTGACAGGTCTTGAAACGGCGGAAAGTTGCCTGTACTCATTTAAGATGTCAAAAATAATAGAAATTTTCTGAAAAACACTTGCAAATTGAATTTACTTGTGTTATAATCTTCAAGCTATATAACAAAGATTATGTAAGCTAATGAAAGAGGTGCTAAATTATGAAAGAGGGACTTCACCCTAACTACACACAGACAACAGTCAGATGCGCATGCGGTGCCGAAATCGCAACAGGCTCAACAAAAGAGAACATGAGAGTTGATATTTGCTCCAACTGCCACCCGTTCTTCACAGGTAAGCAGAAGTTCGTTGACGCCGGCGGACGTGTTGACAGATTCAACAAGCGTTTCAACCGTGGCTAATAATCATAATTAAAAAGAAACTAAGGCGGTTTATGACCGCCTTGTTTTTTGTTTGGAGAGATCATATGAACGAATACAGGACGGTCGAATTTTCGTCTCAAGACAGTTTCGTCGAAAAACGTTCACGTTTTATCGGCTACGCCAAACCCGTCAAGACAAGCAACGAAGCCGTAGCTTTCATTAACGAAATAAAATCGAAACACTGGGACGCAACCCATAACGTCTACGCCTATGTTTTGCGTGACGGACAAATTCGCCGATACAGCGATGACGGAGAACCGCAGGGGACTGCCGGAATTCCCGTTTTGGACGTACTTGTTAAAGAGGGGCTTAGCGATGTTGTCGTTGTCGTGACGAGATATTTCGGAGGTGTTTTGCTCGGTACAGGCGGACTTGTACGGGCGTATTCACACGGCGCAAAAATCGCAGTCGAAGCGGCAAACATGATAACGATGTCACTTTGTGCGTCGGTTAAAGTCGTTACCGACTACAATTTTTACGGAAAGCTCAGCTCTCTTATCCCCGAATGTGATGGAACGATTGAAGATACGCAGTTTACCGATTGCGTAGAAGTTACTTTTTTGATACCTAAAGAAAAAGTCGACGGATTTTCGAAAAAACTGACAGATGCGGGAAACGGCAAATACAAATGTGAAATCGTATCGGAAAGATACGCAAAATTATAAATATTTTAAAGGTATATCGGCATTTTCTTCGTATATATGTATAAAGGAAGTGAGAATATGCCCGAAATTCGTACAAGATCACTCGAATTGGAAGAACAGACGCTTTCAAAATATGCGTGTCTTTCGAAAAATTCGAAAGGCAGAGAACGGACGGAAGATGAATGCCCGATAAGAACGCCGTTTCAGCGTGACAGGGACAGGATAATCCATTCGAACTCTTTCAGACGACTGAAACATAAAACACAGGTTTTTCTGACGCCCGAAGGCGACCACTACAGAACACGTTTGACCCACACCCTCGAAGTGTCACAGATAGCGAGAACTATCGCCCGTGCGCTGAGACTTAACGAAGATTTGACCGAAGCCATAGCGCTCGGTCACGATTTGGGTCACACTCCGTTCGGTCACGCAGGCGAAAGAGCACTAAACGCCGTTTATCCCGACGGATTCAGACATTATGAACAAAGTTTGCGTGTTGTCGACAAGCTTGAAAAAAACCGCAAAGGTCTCAACCTCAATTTCGAAGTACGTGACGGTATCGTCTGTCACACAAGAGGTACTAAGGCGGTAACTCTTGAGGGCAGAACCGTAAAACTTGCCGACAAGATCGCATATATAAATCACGATATCGACGACGCTGTACGGGCAGGTGTGATGAGTGAAGAAGATATTCCGCTCGAAATCAGACAAGCCCTCGGCTTTTCAAAATCACAAAGAATAAATACGCTCGTACTTTCGGCTATAGAAAACAGCACCGACGATATTATTTTAGACAGTGTAACCGATGAGGTTTTCGAAAAACTTCACAAGTTGATGTTTGAGCTTGTGTATACAAATCCCGTATGTAAAAGCGAAGAGACAAAAGCCATAGCGTTAATCCAAAAATTATACGGTTACTTTTCGGTATATCCGGAAAAAATGCCTCAAATGTATTTAGATATAGCCAAAGACGAAGGTGCCGAAAGAGCAGCCTGCGACTACATAGCCGGTATGACGGACGGATACGCATTGAGCGTTTTCGAAGATTTATTCATTCCGCAAGGCTGGCTTAAATAACAAAAAATAAAGGATGGTGAAAATGGCAGGAAAAAGAATCAGCGATGAATTTTTAGAGCAACTCAGGGCGAATAACGACATAGTTTCCGTCATTTCACCGTATGTCGAACTAAGACGGCGTGGCAAAAACCTCGTCGGTCTTTGTCCGTTTCACAATGAAAAAACGCCGTCATTTACCGTCTATCCCGACAGTCAGTCGTTTTATTGCTTCGGTTGCGGTGCAGGCGGAGAAATAATTTCATTTACAAGACGGATAGAAAATCTCGATTTTTACGAAGCTGTCAAAAGTCTTGCCGACAGAAGCGGCATGGCTATGCCCGACGACAGTTTCGACGATTCGCTTATAGTCAAAAGAAAACGAATATACGAAATGAACAGGGAAGCGGCGAAGTTTTTCCACCAAACGCTCATGAGCGAAAAAGGCAAGGTCGCACTTGATTACTACTTAAAGCGTGGTTACACCATGTCAACGATCAAGCATTTCGGTTTGGGATATGCACCTGACAGTTGGCGTGACCTTTTGACGCATCTTCGTTCACTCGAATATTCGTACGAAGAAATATACGAAGCCGACCTTGCGAAAAGAAGTGACAAAAACGGAAAAGTCAGCTATTACGATAACTTTCGAAATCGTGTTATGGTGCCGATAATCAATGTCCGTGGACAGATAGTAGCGTTTGGCGGACGTGTCTTAGACGACTCAAAACCGAAATATGTCAATACTTCCGACACCTTGGTATACAAAAAAAGTCTCGGCGTTTTCGGCTTGAATTTCGCCAAAAATGGCAACGACGGTTCATTACTCATCGTTGAGGGGTACATGGACGCTATTGCGCTCCATCAAGCCGGATTTACCAATGCGGTAGCGGCTTTGGGAACTGCGTTTACTCCGGAAATGGCGAAACTTTTGTCTCGGTACGCATCGGAAATACTGCTGTGTTTCGACAATGACGAAGCAGGGCAGAAAGCTACGAAAAGAGCGATTGAAACTTTTGCTTCTGCCGGAATTAAAGTCAGAGTTATTCGAATGTCCGGCGGAAAAGACCCCGACGAGATACTTAAAAAGTACGGGCCGGAAAAATTCAGAAGTTTTATCACCGGTGCCGCAAACGACATAGAATATAAAATACTCGAACAAAAAAACAAGTACGACATAGACTCCTCCGACGGCAAGCTCGAATTTCTGAAAGCCGTTGTCGAAATACTGGCGTCAACCGACGATATAATCGCAAGAGACATCTATGCGACAAAGCTCAGCGGAGAACTCGGCGTTTCGAAAGATACACTTATGCTCAGGATAAATTCGCTTATAAACCAAAAGCGAAGAAACGACAAAAGAGCCGAAATTCGTTCTGTACCGAAAATCACAAGCGCCGTCGCCGATAAAGTAAATCCGCAAAAATCCAAGTACCTCAAAGCAGCAAAAGCCGAGGAAACGCTTTTGTCGTCGCTTATGAGAAATCCTGATTTTTGGGGGAAGCTGAAAGACGAAATATCGCCCGACGATTTCGTGACCGATTTTAACAGACGAGTATTTGTGAAATTGTCACAGCGACTTAACGCCGGGGGCGGCGCCGACCTTGTGTCAATAGCCGATCAGGATTTCAGCCTCGACGAGATAAACTCTTTAAAAGCTATCGAAATGCAGTCCGATAATCTGAAACATTCAATTAAAGAATGCCGTGACTGTATAGAAGTCATAAAATCCGAGAAGAAAAAATCAATGCAATCATCAATCGACCCGTCTCAAATGAGTGACGAAGACTTTATGAGACTGTTTCGCAAAAAGTGATTGCCGAAAGGAATATGTATGGAAAAAAACGAAAGAAAAGCACTTATCGACTCTTTGATAGAAAAGGGAAAAAAGAACGGTAATCGGCTTGCGTCGAGCGATCTTGACCTTACGCTGATGGATAACGGCGTAGATATCGAAGAAATGGACAAGATAAAAGCGGTCATCGAAAGCGGAGATATCGAAATTATAGATGACCTCGGCGAAGGACTTTTCGATGGACTGTCCATAGAAATGGATATGGGAAAAACATACCGTTCAGATGAAGTCGAAGTCGACGCCAGAGCCGCAATAGTCGACGATCCCGTAAAAGTATATTTGCGTGATATAGGTAATGTTCCGCTTCTTACAAGCGAAGAAGAAATCAACCTTGCAATGAGAATAGCCGAAAACGACGAAGAAGCGAAAAAGCGTCTGACCGAGGCGAACCTGCGTCTTGTTGTCAGCATAGCAAAACGCTATGTCGGCAGGGGAATGCAACTTTTAGATTTGATACAGGAGGGTAACCTCGGACTTATCAAAGCGGTCGATAAATTCGACTACACGAAAGGCTTTAAATTTTCGACATACGCTACATGGTGGATAAGACAGGCAATCACAAGAGCTATCGCCGACCAAGGCAGGACGATAAGAATACCCGTACACATGGTCGAAACGATAAACAAAGTCAAAAAGACAAGCAGTCTCTTACTTCACAGAAACGGCAGAGAACCCACTGCGGAAGACATAGCCGAAGAACTTGATATGCCGGTCGAAAAGGTAAGAGAAATTCTCCGTATATCTCAAGAGCCGGTATCGCTTGAAACTCCTATCGGCGAAGAAGAAGACAGCCACCTCGGCGATTTTATTCCCGACGATGACGCACTTTCACCCGACGATGCCGCATCGAGCGCACTTTTAAAAGAGCAGATAAGACAGGTTCTCAATAACACACTTACACCTCGTGAAGCGAAAGTTATCTCGCTGAGATTCGGTCTTGATACAGGCGTACCGATGACACTTGAAGATGTCGGAAAAGAGTTTAATATAACAAGAGAAAGAATAAGACAGATTGAAGCGAAAGCACTTCGTAAAATTCGCCGTCCGGGCGCAATAAAGCATCTCAACGGATTTTAATGTTCTGCGTTTCAAGGAAAGGAATACATGAAATATGGAAGCTAATGAAAGAAAAAATCTGCTTGACGGTCTTGTAGAAAAGGCGCAGAAAAATAACAATAAACTGTCGTCGGCTGAGGTCGATATGCTCCTTATCGAGAACGATATTGATATAGAGGAAATGGGTAAAATATACTTATCACTCGAAGGTCAAGGCATAGAAATAACCGATGAAATGAGCGACACGCTTTTAGATGAACTGACAATCGACATGGGTTCTTCAAGAAGCTACGGTACGGACGATACGCCCGAACCGGACGCAAAATACGCAGTAAACGACGACCCCGTAAAAGCGTACCTCAAAGACATAGGCAAAGTTCCGCTTTTGACGGCTGAAGAAGAAATCGACCTTGCGATGAGGATAGCCGAAAACGATGAAGAAGCGAAAAAACGCTTGATAGAAGCGAATTTACGTCTTGTTGTCAGCATCGCAAAACACTTTGTCGGCAGGGGAATGCAACTTTTGGATTTAATACAGGAGGGCAACCTCGGACTTATCAAAGCGGTCGATAAATTCGACTACACAAAAGGCTTTAAATTTTCGACATACGCTACATGGTGGATAAGACAGGCAATCACGAGAGCTATCGCCGACCAGGGCAGGACGATAAGAATACCCGTACACATGGGTGAAATGATAAACAAAGTCAAAAAAGCCGGCAGTATGTTACTTCACAGAAACGGCAGAGAACCCACAGCCGAAGATATAGCCGAAGAGCTCGGAATTTCCGTCGAAAAAGTCAGAGAGATACTTCGCATAGCGCAAGAACCCGTATCACTCGAAACGCCGATAGGCGAGGAAGAAGACAGCCATCTCGGCGATTTTATCCCCGACGATGACACACTTTCACCCGACGAAGCCGCCGCAAAAACGCTCAGAAAAGAAAAAATCAATGAGGTACTTGCGACACTTACGCCACGTGAAGCGAAAGTTATTGCGCTCAGATTCGGACTTGATGACGGAAAGCCGATGACGCTTGAAGAAGTCGGAAAAGAGTTTGAAGTTACGAGAGAAAGAATAAGACAGATCGAAGCCAAAGCTCTTCGAAAAATACGTCACCCCAGCAGAAGCAAGCATTTGAAAGACTTATAAAACGAAATCCGCAGTCAGAAAACAGACTGCGGATTTTTAGATTTCGTAGATATCCTACAATACCGACGAAACTTAATTGTCGTTAAATTCCATACCGAAATATTCGACAATCGACCTTGCTATCTCTCTTGCGATTCGGCGTCGGTTTTGCTTTATCCAGTTTGCATCGTCAATGTTGTCGTGATAAGCCGTTTCAATCAGTACAGACGGTGCGAAAGTATTTGTCACTTCGCCGAGTTCCCTCGTTTCTAACGCCGAAACTTTCGATTCGTCGGGATAAATACTTTTGAAGTTATCTTCAAGTATTTGCGCAAACCGTCTGCTGTCGGGGTCATCGGGTGAATAATATATATCGGTACCCCTCAAAAGTCCGGAAATGTTCGGCGGAGACGAATTCGAATGTATCGCAACATGAAGGTCTACCCCGGCGTCGTTACTTGCCTGTATCGAACTTCGAGCGGTCATGTCGGGCGTGTTTCTGAGAAAATCTATCCCGTTTAAACGAAGATACGCTTCGATTTCGTCGGCTATGAGATTCATCTGTTCTTCTTCGTTTCCGCCGTTTATATACGGGTTAAATTCTTGAGTTGACGGACTTAGATAAACAAGAGGCATTTCGTTTACCTACGATTTCCGTTTGCCGTACGTGTGAATTGGCAGTTGTCGTAAGCCGGGTTATATGCATAGAAGTTTTTATCGTTTAACTTATCCGTAGCAATTCTAAGCCCTTCGCCGAAACGCTGATAATGCACGATTTCACGCTCACGCAGGAATTTGATCGGCTCACGCACATCGGGGTCGTCGACAAGTCGAAGAATGTTGTCGTACGTGCTTCGGGCTTTCTGCTCGGCAGCCATGTTTTCGTGCAAGTCAGTCAGTACATCGCCTTTAGACTGTAGGTACGCCGCAGTGAACGGTACACCCGATGCCGAGGACGGATAAATGCCTGTCGTGTGATCGACAAAGTAAGCGTCGAAACCTTGAGCCTTGATTTCTTCGGGCGTAAGATTTCTCGTAAGCTGATAAACTATCGCACCGATCATTTCAAGATGCCCCAATTCCTCAGTGCCGACGTCTGTAAGCAAACCGACAAGTTCGCCCCAAGGCATTGAAAATCTCTGTGACAGGTAGCGAAGTGACGCACCGAGCTCACCGTCGGGCCCGCCGTATTGCGTGATTATTATTTTAGCGGCTCTTGCGTCGGGTGTCTTGATGTTCACAGGAAACTGTAATTTTTTCTCGTACTGAAACATTATCTCTCACCTCCGCAATTTTGCCATGGCCAAGGCTCTTTGAGCCAGTTTTCGCCGGCGCCGCTTTCGACAGTCAACGGCCCGTACATACGCTCATATTCTCTCGTAAGACGGTTCACCGTTTCGGCGTATTCTTTCCAAAGTTCTTTCATATCGCAGTCATTCGGATGCGTGTCAAGATACAGGTGTAATTCCCACATAGCAAACTTCGCCGCCGAAAGCTGACAGGTCAAGCTGTTAGTCATCATTGTCTACACCTCTCAAACGGTTTGTCAAGATCGGGAAAAAGCGTACCTTTGCAAAACGCTTTCATTTCGTCGTATACTTCGGGTGTTTGCTGATACGGAACAAACGCCATCGCCACCGGCGTTACATTCGGAAACGGTGTCGGAACACTGCAAGTTCCCATTCGGCTGTTATTGCAGTCGAAATTTCGGCGTTCCATGTTCTGTGTAGGGTACACGTCACGCCTAAATTGCATATTATCTCTGCTGTTATACAAAATCTTCACTCCTTTTTTACGACCGATATTTACGGTCGTTTCCTTACAGGTTATGCCGATTTTCGTCCTTGTGTTACTTGTTTGTACAGGTGAATGATTTTTGCCTTGAAATTTGCTTTTTATTTTAATAATGTTCATATATTTTGCATTCTAATTCAATATTTATGCTTAATAATACAAGTGTAATATGTTCGGCAACGAACAAAAAATAAAAAATGAGGTGCGATCATGAAAAAACATTCAAAAATTGCAAAACTTCTCTCGTTAATTCTCGCATTGGCTATGGTTGCGACAACCTTGCCGTTCGCTTTCGCTGTCGGTGAGTACATCGAACTCGGCGCAACAAAGCTGACTTTTACAAATGACGGAATTACAGCAGAGAAAGGTTTGTACAAAGATTACAAGATTGAGGGCAACGCTCTTTCAATCAAAGGTGCAGGTACTTATATCGTATCCGGCGAATGTTCGGACGGCTCTATTACAGTCAAAAAAGGCGTTACGGGCGTTACTCTTGTCCTTGACGGTCTGACGCTCACAAGCTCCGATACTGCGCCGCTTACATGTAACAAAAGCTCCGAAGCCAAAATCGTCGTAAAAGACGGCACTGTCAACACGCTAACAGATACCGAGCGCAACAACGACGACAAGTACGCCGACAACCTCAACGCCGAAAATGCTGTCATCAAGTGTAAAGACGGCTCACAGGTCGTTATCTGCGGTGCAGGTACTCTCAATGTCGTATCAAACGGCAAAAACGGCATTAAATCCGGCGCAACGACCGAGACCGAGGGCGAAGCCTACTTTACGGTAAAAGACGTCACTCTCAATGTAACAGCCACGGTAAACGACGCATTTAACGTCGAACAGACGCTCAATATCGAAAGTGGTAATATCACAGTCGATGCCGCCGACGACGGTATCCACAGTGACCTCGTTCTCAACATCGGAAAAGAGGGTACTTCGGGCCCCGTTATAAAAGTCAACAAGTCATACGAAGGTCTTGAAGGCTCGACCATAAACATATATTCGGGCGATATCGAGGTTCATTCTTCCGATGACGGCATAAACGCAGCTAACTCCGATTTGAAAGACTACGACTTTTCAATGAATTTTTCGGGTGGAAAAACCGTTGTATACGCTGATAACGGCGACGGACTTGACTCTAACGGAACTATAAATGTTTCGGGCGGTACTCTCGTAGTTTGGACAAAAAATAAAGCCGACAACTCAGCTCTCGACTCTGATAACGGAATATTCATAACAGGCGGAACTGTCTTTGCTGCAGGCGGAAGTGCGGGTATGGGAATGAAACTTACGTCAACTCAGCCCTGTCTCGTTTACGGCCCGTCACGCATGAGTTTCGGCAGTATGATCGGCAACAGACCCGGTGCACAAAGAAGCCTTTTCGGCTCTGACAATCTCGGCATATCGGCAGGGGAGACCATGACAGTTAAAAATGCCGACGGTACTGTCCTTTATCAGACAGAAGCCGCTTATGATATCAATGCAGTCGTATTCTCATCACCCGACCTTAAACTCGGCGAAAACTACTCGCTTTATGCAGGTGACAGCGTTAAAGCTACCGGTGCCGCACAGACGGGAAGCAAATTACAAGCCTCGTCAAGCTGTAAATGCCTTTGCCACA
>CAZBXS010000009.1:0-18068 GCA_964495955.1 uncultured Faecalibacterium sp. | reverse complement strand
TAGGCGGTATCCACGGCAAGAACAGACTTATGGGTAACTCACTTCTCGACATTATAGTTTTCGGCAGAAACGCCGGTAAGCACGCAGCCGAGAAAGCTATGAAAACACCCGTACCCGAAGAACTTACCCTCGGTCATATATATGATTTCGAAGCCGAGATGAAAAAAGCCGGCGTAGAGATTGATGCAATTTCACCGTTACTTCTCCCAACATATACCCACGGCAGTAAGAGAAACATAGAAAACAGATGAGGTGAACAAAATGAGAGAAATTGATGTTAAGCTTATCACTTCCAATTTAAAGGAAATGTGCATCGAAGCGACGCACTATTTGACACCGGATATGAAATGTGCGCTCGAAAATGCCAAAAACAGCGAGGAAGCACCTTTAGGAAAACAGATACTTGAGCAGCTACAGGAAAACCTCGACATAGCGGGAAAGGAAATGATCCCCATTTGTCAGGACACGGGTATGGCTGTAGTTTTCCTTGAGATAGGACAGGATGTGCACCTTGTAGGCGGCGACCTTACAGAAGCTGTAAACGAGGGCGTCAGACGCGGCTATGTTGACGGCTTTTTGAGAAAATCAGTCGTAGGCGATCCGCTTTTGAGAGTCAACACCAAGGACAACACACCCGCAATTCTCCACACCGAGATAGTTCCGGGTGACAAAGTCAAAATCACCGTTTCACCCAAGGGCTTCGGCAGTGAAAACAAGAGCCGTATATTTATGCTCACTCCCGCAGACGGCGTAGAGGGCGTAAAGAAGGCAGTTTTGACAGCTGTAAATGACGCAGGCCCGAACGCTTGTCCACCGATGGTTGTCGGTGTCGGTATCGGCGGTACATTCGAAAAGTGCGCTCTGCTTGCTAAGAAGGCACTTCTTCGTAACGTTTCCGAGCGCTCCGAGCTTCCCCACATAAAAGCACTCGAGGAGGAGCTTCTCGAAACCATCAACAAAAGCGGCATAGGCCCCGGAGGTCTCGGTGGCTCGACAACCGCCCTTGCGGTAAATATTAACACCTACGCAACCCACATAGCAGGCTTACCTGTAGCGATAAACATTTGCTGTCATGTGAACAGACATTCCGTAAGAGAGATATGAGGTGACGAAAATGGATAGAAAAATCAATGTACCTTTAAGCAAAGAAGACGCTATGAGCCTTCGTACAGGCGACTATGTATATCTCACCGGAACGGTCTATACCGCAAGAGACGCTGCCCACAAGAGAATGGACGAAGCTCTCAAAAACGGCGAAGAACTTCCGTTTGACGTCAAAGGCAATGTAATTTACTACATGGGGCCGTCACCGGCAAGAGAGGGTAGACCTATCGGCAGTGCAGGCCCGACAACAGCAGGAAGAATGGATCCGTACGCACCCGAACTTCTCGACCTCGGACTTATGGGAATGATCGGAAAAGGCAGAAGAACTAAGGAAGTCAGCGATGCGATAGTTCGTAATAAGGCTGTTTATTTCGCAGCTGTAGGCGGTGCAGGCGCACTTCTTTCCCAGTGCATCAAGTCATCGGAAGTTATCGCTTACGACGACCTCGGAGCCGAGGCTATACGCAAGCTGTACGTTGAGAATTTCCCCGTTATCGTCGTTATCGACAGCGAGGGTACAAATCTCTACGATATCGCTTTGGAAAAGTACAAAAAGATATAACATAACAACGGACACAACAGAAAGGAAAAATTATGGCAGAGATTTTAGAAACAATAATGCTCGTCTGCTTCGGCTTTTCGTGGCCGATGAATGCTTATAAAAACGCAAAGGCAAAGAGCGCAAAGAATATGAGCTTACCGTTCACAATTCTCATTATGCTCGGCTACGTTGCGGGAATTACGGCGAAAATACTCAAGATGAGCTCCGGTGAAGATGTGCCAATCTATGTTCTTGTGGTATACATAATCAACTTCGTTATGGTTTCGGCGAACTTTGTAATTTACTTCATCAACAGAAAATACGACCAAAAAGCCGAACAGGAAGCTAAGAAATAATTAAATAATGCTCTCATTTGTCTGTACAGGCAAGTGGGAGCATTTGATTGTCAGTCGGTGGAATGTGTTCAAAAAACGCATAATCTATATGTACATTTGACCCGAATTTGTTGAAAATTACCTTTGAAAAATCAGCCGAAATGTGATATTATTACAGTAGTGTGTAACCGAGAGGTGTAAGTCCGACTTTTAGGGCTTACACCTTTTTTATTTTCAAATTAAATTCGGAGGTTCAAAATGGAACAGAAAAATCAAGATTATCTTTTAGACGAAAAAGTGCCGAAACTGATGGGAAAGTATGCGGTTCCCTGTATAATCTCGCTTTTGGTAGGTGCACTTTATAACATCGTCGACCAAATTTTCATCGCTAATGCCGACTATCTCGGCTCATACGGAAACGCCGCAAATACAGTTGTTTTTCCGCTGACCGTTATAGCATTGGGCGTTGCGGTTATGATAGGGGACGGCTGTTGTGCTTTTGTCAGTCAGTCACTCGGTGGCGGAAAAAATGACGATGCGTCAAAAAGCGTCGGAAATGCGGTATCGCTTTGTGTTATAAGCAGCGTTATTATAACTGCCGTTTATTTAATATTTTCGCAGTCATTACTTACAGCATTCGGTGCAAGAGTGAACGAAGAAACTTTCACGCTTTCGAAAGAATACTTCTTTTGGATAACATTAGGCATTCCGTTTTATATTTTCGGTCAGGCAATGAACCCGATAATTCGCTCAGACGGAAGTCCGAAGTTTGCGATGGTGTCGATTTTGCTCGGTGCTGTAACAAATATAATACTCGATCCGATTTTCATTTATCCTATGAAAATGGGCATGACGGGAGCGGCGGTTGCTACTGTCATAGGTCAAGCACTGACGGCGTTTTTGTCACTTTGGTATCTTTTTCACATGAAGTCCGTAAAGCTCAATAAAAAGAGCTTCTTACTTTCCACGACGGTCACAAAGAAATTTCTGTCTCTCGGTTTAACGAGCTTTTTGGCACAGATCTCTCTCGTTGCGTCAATGGCGGCTGTTCAGAACATGTGTACCAAATACGGTGCAATGGACGAAATCTTCTCACAAGTCGAATTTTCTCAAATTCCGCTCGCAGTACTCGGTATCGTTATGAAGTTCTTCCAAATAGCTATCTCAATATCCATCGGTCTCGCTGCCGGCTGTATTCCGATAGTCGCATATAACGTAGGAGCTAAAAGGTACGACAGAGCGAAAAAACTATTTAAGTATCTTTTAATATCGGAAGCTGTAATCGGGGCGATATGTTTACTCACAGTCGAAATATTCCCGCAAACGCTCATAGGAATTTTCGGCGCAAACAACGAAAGTGCATATTACACGCAGTTTGCAATAAAGAGCTTTAGGGTATATCTTTGTATGATGCCGCTTGCGATGATAAACAAGGGTACTTTTATATATTTGCAGGCACTCGGTAAAGCCGTACTTTCGACTGCGGTTTCATTAACGAGAGAAATTATCTTCGGCGTATTCTTACCGATAATTATGCCGATTTTCATGGGGCTTGACGGGATTTTATGGTCATTCCCGGCGGCAGATATACTTACGTTCATATTCGCATTTGTTATTATGATTTATGTATATAAAGACCTTAGCAAAAAGGCGAAAACCGTCTAATGCGTAATCTTAAGTTTGCAGTTAATACGTGACAAAAGCAGGGGGTTGATACCCCTGCTTTTCGTTGCACACTCGTTTTTGTAACATTTTCCCAAAAATTCCCACTATTTCAGTCAGAATTTCTACGCATAATAATTCATATAAACTTGCTATGATTTAAAAAGTGTGATATTATACAAATGCAAGAAAAAGAGGTGATTTTATGAAGATATCAACTAAGGGTCGCTACGGACTGAGAATTATGATTGACCTTGCGGCGAATGGGGGAGACGCTTGCGTTTCCATCAAGGACATAGCCGAAAGAGAACAGCTTTCCGACAAGTACCTTGAACAGATAATTAACCTACTGAGCAAAAAGGGATTAGTCAAAAGCGTCCGTGGTGCAAAAGGCGGATATCTTCTGACAAGATCGCCGGAAAACATAACGGTCGAAGATATACTTTTGGCAACCGAGGGTAGCCTCGCACCTGTAGCCTGCGCCGCCGATAACGATATGTGCGACAAGTACTGCGACTGTGCGACAAGTGTAATTTGGTCGGAAATATACGACGCCATAGTCGGTGTCGTTCGCAACATAACCCTTGCCGATCTTGCGGAAAGAACGAAAAACGGCGCCTGCGGAACATGCGGTGCTTGAGTGAAAATATTACTTATTTCGAAAGGAAGGATATATATGAAATTTGTATATGCGGATAACGCTGCAACGACAGCCGTTTCGCCGAATGTAGCCGGAGCAATGCTTCCCTACCTTACGACTGAATACGGAAACCCGTCAAGCCTTTATGCTTTCGGTCAAAAAGCTCACAGAGCTGTCGAAAAAGCGAGAAAACAGGTAGCCGATGTTCTCGGTTGCGATAAAGATGAAATTTACTTCACCTCCGGCGGATCCGAAGCTGATAACTGGGCGATAAGAGGTGCGGCACTTCTCGGTGCCAAAAAAGGCAAAAAGCACATTATTACCACCAAAATCGAACACCATGCAGTTCTTCACACACTCGCAAAACTCGAAAAAGAAGGCTTCAAAGTAACATATCTCGACGTATATGAAAACGGTATCGTTAAGGTTGAAGATGTCAAAAATGCTATTACAGATGAGACTTGTCTTGTAACTATAATGTACGCTAATAACGAAATCGGTACTATTCAGCCGATATCGGAAATCGGTGCGGTGTGCAAGGAAAAAGGCGTTATTTTCCACACCGACGCCGTACAGGCTGTAGGTCACGTTAAAATCAACGTTAAAGAAGAAAATATTGATATGCTTTCTCTTTCCGGCCACAAATTCCACGCCGTAAAGGGTATCGGTGCTCTTTATTGCAGAAAAGGTATCCGCTTTGAAAATCTCGTTGAGGGCGGTGCACAGGAGAAAAACAGACGTGCAGGCACTGAAAATGTACCCGGTATCGTCGGTCTCGGCGTTGCGATAACCGAAATGGCGGAGCATATGGACGAAAACACAGCCAAAGTTTCCGCTCTTCGTGACAGACTTTTCGAAGGTGCAAGCAAGATAAGCCACTCAAGAATTAACGGTGACAGAGAACACAGACTACCCGGAAACTTCAGCATGTGCTTTGAAGGTGTTGAGGGCGAAAGCCTGCTTCTTCGCCTTGACGCACAGGGAGTTTGTGCTTCGAGCGGTTCTGCCTGTACTTCCGGCTCACTCGATCCGAGCCATGTACTTTTGGCTATCGGCTTAAAGCATGAAGTTGCCCATGGCTCATTGAGACTTTCTCTCGGCGAGCTTAACACAGATGAAGATGTCGATCATATTTTGAAAGTACTTCCGCCGATAATCGACGAATTAAGAAATATGTCTCCTCTTTGGGAACACATTATAAATAAAGAAAACGGAAAGGAATAATTACCATGGAATACAGTGAAAAAGTAATGGAACATTTCTCAAATCCGCACAACGTCGGAAAAATCGAAGACGCCGACGGTGTAGGTGAGATAGGTAATGCAAAATGCGGAGATATCATGAAAATGTATCTCAAGATAGAAAACGACATAATCGTAGACGCAAAATTCAACACCTACGGCTGTGCATCGGCTATCGCAACATCGTCAATGGCAACCGATCTTATCATCGGTCAGCCCGTAAGCGAGGCACTTAAACTTACGAACAAGGCGGTTGTTGAAGCTCTCGACGGACTTCCGGCTGTTAAAATTCATTGCTCGGTACTTGCCGAACAGGCGATAAAGGCAGCTCTTGCGGATTATTACAGACGTCAGGGCATAGATCCCGAACCGATAGTCGGAAAGATAGAAGACGATCACGAAGAAAGCTGTCCGATAGGCTGATAAAAAACAAATATAAATTAAGAACGGAGTTTCATTTTCGAAGCTCCGTTCTGTTTTGTTATTATTTTATATTACTCTTCAAAGTCGTCCTTTTTCGAAAAGAAATCTTCGAAAGTTTCTTCTTCGATCTCTTCCGCTGTTGCTAAATCGTCAGATGAAATTTCTTCGTCTTCGATAACAAAGTCGAAATCTTCATCAAAATCTTTTTTATCGTCGAACAGCACTTCGCCGTCGTCAACTTTAAAAATAAAATTAGTTTCCTGCTGTTCGGGTTCACTGTCGATGTCAATACCGTAGTCATAATCGTCATAGAAATAACCGCAGTAATCTTCAGGCGGAATACTTAAACCGTCGTATTCGTCAAGTTCGTTCTCGATAAACACATCTGTATCAAAACTGTTGTCGATATTGTCAAATCCGCTCAATTTTTTGCCTTTCTTTTTAAGCACAAGGCAAAGAGCGATAACCGCAATCAAGATGACCAAGGTAACTACGGATATTAAAACGCCTAAGTTGAAACCTGTCGGAGTATAAACCATTTTAAGTGTGTGTTCGCCGTCAGTGACATTGACGCCGAGAAGTGCGTCGCCGATTTTAACTATATCGTTCTTTGAAACTTTATTTCCATCGACATATACTGACCAGCCACTGTCGTAGGGAATACTTGTCATAAGTATCTGAGTTCCGTTAGCTTTAAATGTACCCTCTACACAGGTATCGGAAACATTCGTGTAATTAAGTGACGTTTCTTTGAGCTTTTTATAGCCTTCTTCGAATGCGTCTTTATTGAGATAATATGCATGGAAAGTGAGCATACCGTTGTCACTTGTTATGGGAACTATTGCCGAGAATTTGTCGCCTTTTTTGAGTTCTCCTATATCAAGAATATAGCCTTTCGAAAGGTCTTGGCTGACTGACTGTCCGCCGTCTACGGATACTGTCATTGTTCCCGATTTGTCACCTGCACCGGTCGTAACATAAAGATATACGTTACCGTCGGCGACAGCTTCAAATTCGAATGTAGACGAGCCGTCAATTCCGTCTGACGATGTTTTTGTGTATGAGTACACTTCGCTGTTGAGCGGTTGTACGAAATCTTCGACATTGCTGTTATTTATCTCAGTCGGATAGAATTTTTCGATAGCGTCGGCGACGCCCGTTGCTCTTTCGAACAAGTCAGCCTGTACTTCAAGCGGATCGGTCAAAGACCACTGCCAATTCGAAACCGATGTCTCAACGCAATAGGCGAGAGGAAGACTGTACAGATTTTCATATGCCGTGTATTTGTCATAATTTAACAGGTACTTATAAAGTGAAGAGCCTGAGAAAACATCGGTCGAAGTGTTGTTGACGAGATATTTTAAAGAGAACATTGCGTTATATATCGCCGTCTGCGGATAATAAGTGTAACTGTTTATGTTGTTTCCGTACATGCCGAGTTTTCTCTGTAACGCAGACACATTTTCATAAGCCATTGAGGAGAATGTCGAAACGCCGTTGTAATTGTACCAGCAGGGATCCATTCTCGTTCTGAGATAGCTAAGTTCCATACGGTAAAACTCATCGCCGTTTATTTCGTCGATTTGCTTTTTTACTTCAGAGAACGCACTGTAATCTCCGACATAGTTCGTTTTCGGCTGATCCATGCTGTAGTTTCCGGTATCGGCGATAATCGCTTCACTGCATATACAGCAAAGTAAAAGCACAGACACCGTAACAGTCTGATATCTTTTATCTTTTAAAGTTACGATGACAAGTGAATATATTACTACAAAAATGAGACTTATTACGACTGTCGAAGTATTGACGTTTTTCGATTCGAGCTTTTCAGCAAGAATTACAAGACCTGCGACTGCGAATGAAGAAAAAGCTATAATTCGATTTGGAATTTCACGAAGTCTTGTGAAAGTCTTAAATGCGATAACAAGCAATATGAATGAGTACATGAAAGACTGTCTGTATGGCAAGTCGTTCGGATAATGGAAACCGTGCCAAACATAGTTTAAAATATTCAGATTAAATCCGATATAGATGAATGCAAGAAGTGAAATGTTGACGAGCTTTTCTTTTTTACTGATAGATTTCGTCAATAAGTACAACGGAACGAGCATCAAGGTCAAAATTCCGCAATAAACATTGGGGAGTACATCGTCACCGCTACTACGAATTGTAGGCTCTACAGATGCCAAATGATTTGAAATGAAGTCGAATATTGTGAAATACAGCGAGGAAGATGTCGGGAAACTGCCCGATGTAGCCGAAGTCTGTTGCAAAGTGCAAAACGTCGCAAGAAGCATCAAAGCGATAAGTCCGGCATCGCACACGGACCGTCCGGCAAAAATAAATCCGCTTTTGAAAAACCGCTTATACTCGGGCGCCTCTTTTGTTGAAATGTAATACGCCAAAAAGTACATAACGGCGAAAAGACACATCATGTATGACATGTAGTAGTTAGAAAACATCGTCATAGCCAAAGCGCCTATATAAAGCCAAGGTTTACCGTTATCGATTATTCTTTCGATTCCGAGGGCGACGAGCGGAAGAAGAACCATGGCGTCGATCCACATAACGTTCCAATAATACGCAATAAACCAACCGCAGAACGAATACAAAACGGCAAAGCCGACAGTTACATAGTTTGACTTATGCTGAGATTTTTTAAGGTACAACGAAAAGGTCAGAGCGCTTAACGCAGCTTTTAAAAGCACCATTACGGCTATAGCTTCGGGGATATTTTCGTGTCCTGCCAAGAGACAGACTAAAAAGCCGATGGGACTTGAAAGATAGTTGCAATAATTTCCGAAGAAACTGCTACCGAGACCGGAATTCCATGAATACAAAAGACTTCCGCCACTTGTAACTCTGTCATACAGTTCGGCAAACAGAGGGCCGTACTGATGATACAGATCCATTCTGAGTATCGTTATATCTCCGAACGGAAAAAGTCCGAACGACATGAAAACGACAAACATTATCGACGCAGAACAGGCAAAAGCCAAAAGCAAAAATCTGTTATTGTATAGAAATTCTTCGAATTTATTTTTCTTGGTAAGCTCAGACATTTTTGTACCTCCGCAAATATGTTTTCAATATTAAACAGTCTGCAAAATTTTCCTATAATATGATACATCATAAAGTAACCGTTTTCAATACATAAAAATGAAAATGATGTTAATTTGTCATAACCTTCGGACAAACTGCATAAAAATTATCAAACAAGCTAAAACGAAAGGAAATTACCATGACGGAAAATTTTGACACTGCGATACTGTCGATTTCGCCGAGAGTGAGAAATATACTATTTTCTCTTTCCGACGAAATCAAAAGTACAACTTATGAAATAAGAATGAGAAGCGAAAAACCGCTTACGCTTATCGGAAAGTACGGGACGGTTTTTATCTTCGAAAACGCAACCTGTACAAGCAAGTACACCGAAACCTGCATAAAGACAAGTTCCGAAGAAATCAAAGACACTTTTAACAGGATATGTTCTTATTCGATACATACTTTTCAAAGAAACATAAACAGCGGTTATATACCGATGCAAAACGGAAACAGAGCCGGCGTATGCGGAACGGCTGTATGCGACGGAGAAAATGTTACGAACGTCAAAGATATAAGCTCGCTGAACTTGAGGATATCTAAAGAAATCAAAGGCTGTGCCGACGAAATAGCCGATTTATTAAAAAAAGACGAAAAGGGTATTATTATCGCCGGCGCACCCAACAGCGGAAAAACGACGGTTTTGCGTGATTTGATAAGACAGGCTGCGTCCGGTGTACTCGGAAAATACTACAAAGTCAGTGCAATTGACAACAGGCGTGAAATTTCCGCTGTATGCGACGGAATTATCACGAATGATCTCGGTATAACCTGTGATGTGCTTGACTCGTACCCGACGGCAAAAGCGATAGATATATCGGTCAGAACGCTGTCACCCGAAATTATCGCATGTGACGAAATTTCGACCGAAGACGAAGTCAAAGCAATAAAACATGCGGTAAACTGCGGTGTAAAGTTCATTTTGACCCTACATGCCGGAAGTTATGATGAATTGCTTAAAAGAAAACAGCTTGAAGAACTTTTAAAAACTCATTCGTTCGGAAAAGTCGTCTTGTTGGGTACAGGCGAAAGTATTGGCAAAGTCAAGTCCGTTTATGATTCTAAGGAGCTTATAAATGAAATATATCTGCATCGTGTCGGTGGCGGTCTTATGTTCACTGACGGGGATACAAAAAGCTAATGAACTCAGCCGAAAAAGAAGTGAGATACAGGAAATTATCGAAATGCTCGAAGAAATCAACAGACAAATAAAATACAGTGAAAACACACTTGAAAATATCGTACTTTACTATTGCATGAGCACAAATTCACTCTTTTCGAAAAAACTCGGCATGTACATAAAAGAGGACGATTTTCCGATAGCTTGGAAAAAAGCATTTTCGGAAAGTAAATCGACACTAAGCGAAAACGCAAAGCGTATATTTTTGTCGCTGTCCGATAAACTCGGAACGACCGACACAGTATCACAGGAAAATCTCATTAAATGTACAATCGAATATTTCCAAAAAGAACTCGAAAAAGCGGAAAAGAACGAAAACGAAAAGAAAAGGCTGTACATCATAACCGGTATTTCGCTCGGAATAGCGGCAGGCGTAATGATGATATAACTTCGGAGGTAAAACATGGAGATAGATCTCATATTTAAAATAGCCGCTGTAGGAATAATTGTCGCAATTTTAAACCAGCTTCTTTCCCGCTCAAGCAGAGATGAATACGCTGTCATAACCACCCTCGCAGGACTTGTGATAGTCGTTTTGATGCTTATACCGAAACTCAGCGAAGTTTTCGAGGAAATACGGGGGATATTCGACTTATGAGCGAATTTCTAAAAATTGCGGCAACTGTCTTGATTTTCACTCTTATCATAACTTCTTTTAAGGAAGTCAAGCGTGAATACTCGCTTTATCTTGCCATTGTTTGCGGTGTGTTTGTTGTGATTTCGTCTTTGGACGAACTTAAAATTTTGAAAAGTACTTTCGATGAATTGATAAATCTTTCCGATGTCGGCGTTTACGCTATGAAGATATTTTTCAAAACCGTTGCGATAACCGTTATTTCATCGCTGACAAGTGACGCCTGTATTGACAGCGGAAACAGGTTTTTAGCTTCATGCATCGAACTTAGCGGAAAAATCGCCGTAACGGTATGTGCTCTGCCTTTGATTAACTCGGTCGTTAAGATAATCATAAGTTATATCGGTACATAATATGAAGATTTTCAAATTTTTATCAATCCTATTTCTTTCGGTCGTACTTGTTTTCGGGTTCTCGTTTTTGTCTTTCTGCGAAGAATATGACACAAATGAATTAGTCGAAAATTACGGTGAGGAAATATATTCGGTCTTAGACGACGAAACAAGAAAAATACTTTCATCGTTCGGTCTTGACGAACTGAATTTTGACTCGGTGTTTAACTTATCGTTTACCGACTGCTTGAGATCGGTGGGGGATATATTCAAAATTTCCGTCAAAGACACAGTTCCTTATTTTCTGAAAATTCTCGCCATACTTGTACTTATGAGTGCCGTCAGTGATTTAAGGCGTGAAAAAAGCGGAGAAAACGATGCGGTCACTTCGGTGTTTTCCATAGTAGTTATTATCATGTCGGTATCGCTTTTAAAGGACACACTCAGTGAAGCTGTAGCGGCATTTGAAATTACATCGAAATTACTTTTACTACTCGCTCCGATAATTACGGCTTTGTTATCGCTTTCGGGAAATGTTACGGCATCGGCACTTTATAACTCGGTAACAGTGGTCTCGGCTCAGGTAATTTCGGTTGTGGCATCGGAAATATTACTGCCTTTGATAAGCGTGTATTTTTCGTTCGTAATAGCCTTTGACCTTGCAGGCAATGCGAAAGGAAATACCGTCATACATGGCTTAAACAAGCTCCTTACAGGCGTTTTCGGTGCAATGTCGACTGCGTTTACTCTCATACTGTCAATCAAAAACGTTCTCGCAAAAGAGCTTGACGGCGTTTTGTATAAATCGGGAAAATATATTATTTCCGGCTTTGTGCCCGTTGTCGGTTCAACAGTCAGTGCGATTTTAAGCTCGGTCATAGGCTCTATAGACTTAGTTAAAAACACGGTGGCGATTTTCGGCGTTATCTGTGTTATCGCTGTGAATTTGCCTGTACTTTTAAAACTCGGTGTGTGTTGTATTTCGCTCGAAGTACTTTCCGTAATCGCTGATTTTTTCGGTGTAAGCTCGGCATCATCGACAGTTAAAGGCTTTTCGGGAGGAGTAAAACTTATGACGGCGATAGTTTTCTTTGAAGTCGTACTTGTTATAATTTCGCTCGGACTTACCGTAGCGATAAAGGGGGCTTCTTGATGGAAGAAATCAAACGGTGGGCGACGACTGTTTGCGTCGTTTTGATTACTACCGGCGTTTTTATGTGTATTTTGCCCGAAAGAAGTAACAAAAAGAGCGTAAAATTCGTTGCGACTTTAATCTTGATAATCGCCGTTTTCAATATAGATACTCATTCAATAAAGAACACATTCGACTTTGATATAAATGCCGAAAATGAAAGTGCTGTCAGTGAATATGAAGAAGAAATATCCGATATGATATCAAACTCCGTTTTACTCGAAATCAAAAAAATCATCTCGGAAAAATGCGAAGAATTTTCAAGTAGTGACGGGATAGTCATAAATAAATCAGGTGATGAAATGAAAGTATATGTTTATTGCGATAAAAGTCCGAGCGAAATGCAAAAAGAAAACTTGCGATCAGAAATTAAAAACGAGTTCGGAATAGATATCGAATTTGTGTACAAACAGGAGTGATACGGTGATAGAAAAAATTAAAGATATAATAAACAAAACAGCCGAAAAAATACCCGAAGAAAAGCGACCGAAAATTATCGTCGCAGTCGGTATCGGCTTAATGGCACTGATTTTGTTAAGCGGAATGGGAACAAAGACCGAAAAGACGCAAAGTACCGAAACGCAGGTACAACCGTATCTGTACTCGGAAGAAATCGAACAGAAACTCGAAAAAATCATCTCGTCAATTCAAGGCGCCGGCAGATGCAAAGTAATGGTGACCCTCGATACAAGCGAAGAAAATGTATACGCTTTTGACATAAACGACAGCAAAAATGAATATGTTGTTATAAAAACGAACTCCGACGAGGGCGGACTGCTGATTAAAATAATTCAGCCGAAAATCCGAGGAGTAGCAGTAGTTTGTGACGGAGGTGACACATATACGACCGTAAACAGCATTACCGAAACGGTTTGTTCCGTACTCGGCATAAGCAGTACGAAAGTCAGCGTAGCAAAAATGCAAAATTAGGAGGAAAACATGACAAATCAAAAGAAAAAACGCCACATTCTGACAGCTACTCTCGCTGTCGCCATGTTGTCGGCAATACTTATTAACTGGTACTACACAAAAGATACAGCGCAAAAGACCGCAGGAAATGATGTCTTATCGTCAAATCTCGGCGACAGCATTTATGTCAGCGGTACAACCGACGAAAGCTCACAAGACGTCGACGAAGAAGTCAAAAGCGTCGCAAAGACGAAAGAATACTTCGCAAAAGCGCAGCTTAAAAGAACACAAATTCACGACGAAGCACTTGACAAAATAGAAGAAATCCTTAAAGACGCCAACAAAACCGATGAAGCGGAAAGTTTGATGAAAGAATATACCGAGAAAGTAAAACTCGAAACGGACATTGAAAATCTTATCACAGCTAAAACGGGCGCCGAGTGTTTAGCTATAATAAACTCCGATAAAGCCGAAATCGTTGTCGACGCCGAAGCGATAGATGAACTGTATCTTTTGCAAATTACCGACATAGTTTCTACGCAAAGCAAAATTGAAGCCGAAAATATAACAATAATTCAAGCAAAGTAGTTGTATAATTTTAAATTTAATGGTATAATCGATATGTATGATTATACGAAGACACAAAGCCCTTCGTGCATACGACGAAGGGCATATTTTTGTACTAAACAAAGGAAAGGTAATATTATGACGAGACGAGAAGCGAGAGAACAGGCATTTATACTCATATTCGAAAGATCATTTCAACGGGAAAGCGACATTTCTCAATTAGTTGAATTTGCTCAGGAAAACGATGTTTTCGTTGCCGATAAATATGCCGTAAAACTTGCCGCCGACACATACGCTAACATAGAGGAAATCGACGCCGATATCGAAAAGAATTTGAAAGGCTGGAGTGTATCGAGAATTTCGAAAGTGACGAAAGCTATTTTGCGTATGGCAGTGTGTGAGATGTTATATTATGATGATGTACCGACGGGTGTTGCCGTCAACGAAGCTGTCGAAATCGCCAAAAAGTTCGCAGGTGAAGACGAACCGAGCTACATAAACGGTGTCCTCGGTTCTATAGCAAGGTCGATGTGATATGGCGTTTCTCGGAATTGATACCAGCAATTATACGACTTCCGTAGCTATCTATGACCCCGAAAACAATTTTGTTGTACAGGAAAAGATGCTTCTTCCCGTCAAAAAAGGCGAGAAGGGACTTCGCCAAAGCGACGCCGTTTTTTACCATACTCAGCAGTTACCGAAAATTCTACATACTTTAAGAGAAAAATACGTCGGCGATATTGACGCTGTCGGTGTATCGACGAGGCCTCGAAACGTTGACGGTTCATACATGCCGTGTTTCACTGTCGGAAAGTGTGTAGCCGACTGTATTTCCGATGTATCCGCAGTGCCGGTACATTATTTTTCGCATCAGCAGGGGCATATTATTTCGGCTTTGTATTCTGCAGGAAAACTCGAATTTATAAACGAAAAATTCATCGCTTTTCATGTTTCGGGCGGTACCACGGAATGCCTTCTCGTCACACCCGACGAAGAAAATATCATAAACTGCGAAATAATCGCTTCTTCAAGCGATCTCAAAGCGGGACAGGCGGTCGACCGTGTCGGACTTATGTTGGGACTGAATTTTCCATGCGGATCGGAACTTGATCTGTTAGCGCAGAAAAGCGAAAAAACATACAAAATCAAAGTACCCGTAAAAGACGGCTGTTGCAGTTTGTCCGGACTGGAAAACAAAGCAAAAAAGATGCTCGATGACGGCGAAACACACGAAGATATCGCCAAATTCTGTATCGACTATATATGTACTTCACTTGAAAAAATGACCGAATTTGTCATTGAAAAGTACGGGAAAATGCCACTCGTTTTTTCAGGCGGTGTAATGTCCAACAGCATTATTAAAGCGTATTTTCAAGAAAAGTACGGCGCATATTTTGCCGAAAGCCGTTTTTCATCGGATAACGCCGCCGGGATTGCCGTACTGACATATTTAAAGGAGAGAAAATGAACGCTGTTTTAAGTGTATCACAAATAAATTATTATCTTAAATCCGTAATCGACTTCGATGATAACTTAAAGAATATCTATATAACCGGCGAAATTTCGAATTTTACGAATCACTACAGAAGCGGACACTTTTATTTTACGCTTAAAGACGAAACTTCGTCAATAAAAGCCGTAATGTTCAGCAAATACGCCCAAAACGTACGATTTGCCCCGTACGACGGACTGAAAGTTCTCATTCGAGGCTCGATTTCCGTTTTCGAAAGGGACGGCGTATATCAGCTTTATGTTTCCGACATGATGCCCGACGGTGTGGGTGAATTAAGTTTGGCGTTTGAACAGCTGAAAGAAAGGCTCGAAAAAGAAGGACTTTTTCAGCTTGAATACAAAAAGCCGTTACCGAAATATCCCGAACGTATCGCCGTTATAACTTCGCCCACAGGAGCGGCATTGCAGGATATAATCAATGTCACTTCACGCCGTTATCCCTGCTGTGAACTTATCGTAGTTCCCGTTCATGTACAGGGTGAACAAAGCGTCGGGGAAATAGTCGACGCTTTAAACTCGGTCAACAGGACAAAATGCGCCGACGTAATAATTCTCGGTCGTGGCGGAGGTTCGATAGAAGATTTATGGTCGTTTAACGAAGAAGCCGTCGCAAGAGCGATATTCAAAAGTGAAATTCCGATAATATCGGCGGTAGGTCACGAGACCGACTTTACAATATCCGATTTTGTAGCCGATCGCAGAGCACCGACGCCGTCGGCGGCAGCCGAAATAGCAACACCGGAAAAATCGGCTTTAATTTCAAAAATAAGAGACGATAAATCAAAGCTCGTATCTACACTCGAAAATAGGCTTAGGGAAAACAGAGAGACGGTTTACGGTAATACGGAATTGATTATGCTACTTTCGCCTGAAAACACAGTGAAAGTACAGGCGGAGGAACTTCGAAAGAAGAAAGAACTGCTTATCGGCGAAATGACCCGTATTTTCGAAAATAAAGCCAACGCACTTTCGGCAATAGAAGCGAAACTTGACGCATTAAGCCCTTTAAAAACTCTTTCAAGAGGGTACGCAATAGTCTTTAACAAAAACGGTGAACATGTACCAAAAGCCGAAAGTCTTCACGAAAACGAAATCATAAATGTTAAAATGAATGACGCAACAGTCGTCTGTACAGTCAATGAGGTGAAAAAATGAAAAAAGACATGACGCTTGAACAAGCGATGAAAAAGCTCAACGAAATATCCGAAAAAATGCTCGACAGCAGTTTGTCTATCGACAAATCCATAAAACTCTTTGAAGAAGGATTGGAACTTTCCAAGTTCTGCGAAGAAAAATTGAACGAAGCGGAAATTAAAATTACACAGTTAAAAAATGAGGTCGAAAGCGAAAATGAATGATTATAGATCAAAATTCGATTCATATTTAAAGCTCGTAAATTCAAGGCTTAAAGAACTTTTGCCCGAAGATGACAGCGTTGTTTCAAAGGCAATGAGATATTCCGTCGAAAACGGCGGAAAGCGTATAAGACCTATTTTGACTTTGGCATCTTGCGAAATGTGTGACGGAAAAATCGAAGACGCTTTAGACTTTGCGTGTGCACTGGAGATGATCCACACATATTCGCTGATACATGACGATCTTCCTTGTATGGATAATGACGATATGCGTAGAGGAAAACCGTCTTGTCATATAAAATTCGGCGAAGAATACGCCTTGCTTGCCGGCGATGCACTTTTGACATACGCTTTTGAAACAGCATCTAAAGCCTCGTTAGACAGTACAAAAAAAGTTCGTGCTATATGTGCACTTTCTTCTAACGCAGGTATCGGCGGTATGGTAGGCGGTCAGGAAATCGACCTTATAAGTGAGGGCAAGGAGATATCATACAGCACGCTTAAAAAAATGCACTCAATGAAAACGGGCGCACTTATAAAGTGTGCCGTAACGCTCGGCTGTATATGCGCCGATGCCGACGAAGAAACGACGGATGCACTTGTAAATTACGCCGAAAATATCGGTTATGCTTTTCAAGCCGTCGACGATGTACTTGATGTCACAAGCAGTGAGGAAGTCCTCGGAAAGCCGATAGGAAGCGACGCAGAATGTCAAAAAACAACTTATGTAACTCTTTTCGGTATAGACGAAACTAAAAAAATCGCCGAGGAACTGACCGAAAACGCAATTAACAGCATTTCAAAATTCGACAGTAACTATTTTCTTGTCGCACTCGCCAAGGAGTTGACAGACAGAAAATATTGATAAGATTGGAGAAAAATGGATATAAATTATCTTGATAAAATCAATTCACCGGACGATGTCAAAAAAATTCCGTTTGAAAAGCTCGATGAACTTGCTGATGAAATCAGAAATGTACTTATAGAAACGGTTTCAAATAACGGCGGTCATTTAGCCTCAAATCTCGGTGTTGTCGAACTGACGGTAGCTATGCACAGAGTGTTCACATCGCCGAAAGATCAAATGGTTTTCGATGTCGGTCATCAATCATATACACATAAACTTCTGACCGGGCGGTATAACAGATTTTCGACTGTACGCACAACGGGAGGACTTACGGGATTTACAAACCCCGATGAAAGCGAACACGACATATTTTTCGCAGGTCACAGCAGTACCTCCGTATCATCGTCGCTCGGCTTAGCTCAGGCTAAACTGATAAGCGGTGACGACGGATATGTTATTGCGGGTATCGGGGACGGCTCCTTTACCGGCGGT
>CAZBXS010000008.1:9567-19746 GCA_964495955.1 uncultured Faecalibacterium sp. | reverse complement strand
CAGAGCTGTTTGCGCTTTTTTCCTTTGCCATCAAACAGTCCTCCTTTATAAAACGGCGTTTGCCGTCTATGCTTTTGATGTTTTCGAATGTTACGAAAGTAAACATAATACCGCATAGTAACCTTATTATAATAAATTATGCAAAGTAAATCAACCAAAAAAGCGAAATTTTACAAAATTAAATCTTAGACATAACGGCAAAAATGCGAAAGTATAATTTAAAAGTAAGAATTTCGGGGTGATGATATGTTTTCGGCACTGTTAAATTTTTTGTCAAACATTTTTCATTTTGCACTTCATATAAGTCCGACGGGAACGTTTCCCCGACCTTTGAGTGCAAAAGAAGAAGAAAAATATCTGCGTGAAGCGAAAAACGGGGATAAGCAAGCTAAAAACAAGCTCGTCGAACACAACTTACGTTTGGTGGCGCACATAATTAAAAAGTACTATTCAACGGAACCCGAACGGGACGACTTGATATCCATAGGAACAATAGGTTTGATAAAAGCAGTAAACACTTTCGATGTCGACAAAGGAGCACGGCTTGCGACTTATGCGGCAAGGTGCATCGAGAATGAAATTCTCATGTACTTTCGTTCAAACCGAAAAAACAGCGGTGTAGTTTCCATCAACGACCCCATTGAGACCGACAACGAGGGAAATCCGCTGACACTGATGGACATTATTTTCACCGAGGACACCGTAGCCGACGACATAGATACTGCGATAAAAAGCGAAAAACTGTATAAATTTGTCAACGAAATAGATGACGAGAGGGAGAAGAAAATCATAATCGACCGCTACGGACTTTACGGAAAAGAGCCGAAAACTCAAAAAGAAATAGCGGACGAGATGAAAATTTCACGCTCTTATGTGTCGAGAATAGAAAAGAAAGTACTGGAAAAACTCAGGAAAAAATTTGAATGATTAGATACCGTCTACGGTTGCATTTTCTTTTAATTTGAAGTATAATTTACACAACACATGACGGAGGAAAAATATATGTCAAAAATCAAGAGGAAAATAACGAAAATCATTCGAGATGTCAGCGAAATCGTATCTGCCGGTTCGCTCAGCCAAGAAATGAATACAGCCGTTGACAACGAATACTATAACGACGGTATTGCGCCGTTGATACGCCAAAGCGGTGCCGAAGGCTGTGTGCTTCTCAAAAATAACGGTACGCTTCCGCTTAAAGACGGCGACACAGTTTCCGTATTCGGAAGATGTCAATACAACTGGTTTTGCGTCGGATACGGTTCAGGTGGAGACGTTCAGGTGCCGTACAAAGTCAACTTAATAGACGCATTGAGAAATTCCGATATAAAATGCAACGAAAAGCTCATGGAGTACTACGAAAAGTGGTGCACAATGCCGAACAATGTACCCGACGAGGGATTTTGGGGGCACTGGCCGATGTGCTACGACGAAATGCCGCTTAGTGCGGCGATGGTGTCTTACGCTTCTCTTGAAAGCAATAAGGCGATATTCGTAATCGGCAGAGCCGCCGGTGAGGACAGAGAAAACAAACTGTCAAAGGGTAGCTACTATTTGACCGATACGGAAGAAGAAAATCTCAAACTTGTATGCGAACACTTCAAAGAAGTTGTCGTTATCATGGACTGCGGTAATCTCATTGATATGTCGTGGACTGAAAAGTACAGCAATATAACTGCCATACTCTACGCTTGGCAATGCGGTCAGGAAAGCGGTAACAGCGTTGTTGACGTTCTCAGCGGAAAAGTCAATCCCTGCGGTAAACTCAGCGATACTATCGCAAGATATTACGACGATTATCCGAGTGCCGCAAATTTCGGAAAACTCAAATATAACAATTACGCCGAGGATATATATGTCGGTTACAGATATTTCGAATCGTTCGCTAAAGACGAAGTACTCTACCCGTTCGGTTTCGGTCTGTCATACACATCATTTAGCTTTAAGTCGCACGACTTCTCCTATTCAGCCGGAAAAGTTAAGTTCTCGCTCGATATAACAAATACGGGTTCTTTATCGGGAAAAGAAGTCGCACAGGTTTATGTTTGCGCACCGCAGGGTAAACTCGGAAAAGCCGCAAGACAACTCGTTGCCTTTGAAAAGACGAACGAACTCGCACCGGGCGAAACACAAACTTTCGATTTTGAAATAGACGAATACTCATTCGCATCATATGACGACGAGGGCAAAACCGGCTTTAAGTCAAGCTACGTACTTGAAAGCGGTAGATACTCATTTTATGTCGGTGCCGACGTCAGAGCCGACAAAGTCGCCGGAAGTATTGACATATCCGAGACAAAACAGCTCGTTCGGTTACAGGAAATTTGTTCGGTGGAAAAGCCGTTTTCAAGGCTTGTCGCCTATCAAAACGGAAAGAGACTTCTCCCTGCTTACGAAATGCTCAAAAAGGGCGAAAGAAATCTTCGTGACCGCATACTTGACAATATGCCGCAACAAATCGGTTACAAGGGTAACATGGGGTACAAGCTCAGTGACGTCAAAGAGGGAAAAATCAGCCTCGACGACTTCATTTCTCAGCTTAACAACGAAGAACTTGAAGCTCTTTCAAGAGGTCACGGTGCAATGCAAAGCAAGTACGGCGTCATAGGAAACGCCGGTGCTTTCTCCGGTATAATCGACTCGCTCAGAGACACATACGGTGTTCCGGCTATGATAACGACCGACGGCCCTGCCGGTATACGAATTAAAAAGAAAGTATCTCTTATTCCCTGCGGAACGGCACTGGCATGTACATGGAACAAAGAGCTTGTCCTCGCACTTTTCGAAAAAGTCGCAGCCGAGCTTGAACACCACGAAGTCGATGTACTTCTCTCACCCGGCATGAATATTCACAGAAATCCGCTTTGCGGAAGAAATTTCGAGTATTACTCCGAAGATCCCGTACTCAGCGGTCAAATCTCGGCATCGGCTGTCATGGGCATTCAGTCACGTGGTGCGTCCGCTTGTCCGAAACATTTCGCCGCCAACAATCAGGAGACGAACCGCAACAAAAACGACACTCGAATTTCGGAAAGAGCACTCAGAGAAATATACCTCAAAGGCTTCGAAATAATGATCAAAAAAGCAAAACCGATGAACATTATGATGAGCTACAACAAAATCAACGGTGTTTGGAGCCACTACAATTACGATCTTGCTACGACTGTACTTAGAGGTGAATGGGGTTATGACGGCAACGTTTTAACTGACTGGTGGATGAGAAAATCCTCCTCGCCGGAATTCCCGTCAATAAGAGACAACGCTTACAGAGTTCGCTCGCAGGTTGACGTTCTCATGCCCGGAAACATGGGCAGAGTCGGCAACAACTATGTATCCGACGGAACTCTTTTGGAGACGCTCGGAACATTCTGCGGAATTACAAGAGCGGAACTTGAGAGAACCGCTCGCAATGTTTTATCATTCACTTTAAAGAGAATGAAGTGAAATTAGATTTTTACGGTGGCGAAGCCACCGTATGCGTGTGCGGTAGCAAAGCGAGTACACGCACAAAAACCGAGGGCTCGACGCCCTCGGTTTTTGTTTGGGAGTTGGAAAGTATCGAACTCTTCCGGCGGTGTCTTCGGGCACCCCTTTAGCACTACGCCTTACGGCGTGCGCACAGGGGTACGCTCAGCCACCGCCCCGCCTGCTTCGCAGGCGGGGGTTAAATGTAATTTCTCGCAACGATGAAACCGCCGCTTTTAAGCGGCGGTTTCATCTGAGGTTTATTATGCTAATTAGATTATATACCGAATATCGAAGATATACTACCGAGAACGCCCTTTATCAGCGTCATGATTTGTTTTAAAAAATTTATTATAGCTTCAATTTCAATCAACATACTAAGCCCTCCCAAGCTCATATTTTAATGAAATTATATCACTTGGGACTTATTAGTCAATATGTATATATACATTCTAAAAATTTTTAAAATTTTATCGCTTTTCAACAACGATTTGACATTTTTCGCACCCTGCGGGCAGTTTAATTTCGACTTCTCCGACAAACCTTTCCCTGACGTCAAGCTGTATATCCGACGTGGCACGGTAGGAAAATTTGTCATTCATCGCAACTAAAACCGTACATTCACTCTCCGACGGTTTTGTAACCGTCAGTTCGAGCTTTGAATTATCATCGGAAAGAACAGCCTTTTCGACCGTTGCGTCAAAGCCGACGGTTACCGTACCCGATTCAAAGTACGACGACGCCCACATATTTATCGGCAACGACAAAGCACCGAAATTGTGGAACCAGCCTCCCCTGCCCGTGACGACGCTGACCATTTCGAAAGTGTAATACGCATATTCACACTCACGTTTCCATACTTTCAACGCCCGTTCGGCTATCTCGTAAGCGAAATCGCTTTCGCCTAAGTCAAGCATCGTTTTGAACAAGAACCACTGGTGCGCAAACCAGATGTTGCCGTTCCAATAGCCGTTGACTTTGAAGTACGACGCCGTCTGATCGACTGCGCTGATACCGTAGGGACTGAGCATTTCTCTTTCGCTTTTCAGGTGTGAGAGGATTTTTTCTTTTTGTTCGGCTGTACAAATTCCGGAAACTATCGGATAAATTCCGTCGAGACCCTTGTTGACGTTTTCGCCGTCGGGTGTTGTGAATTTTTTGTACGGGCGAAGGTTTTCGTCGTGTAAAACATAGCTGAAATATCCGCTCTCGCTGTCCCACGAATACAAATTCAAAGCACTTGTCAGTCTTTCTATATCCGCTTTGTACTCGGCGATGTCGTCATTTCTGCCGACGGTTTTCGCCGCCTTGAGCATGATTTTCGCTATTCTTATCGCCTGCGCCGACGTTATGACGGGAGCAGCCGTTTCTCTGTACTCCTCATGCATCATAGCAACCTGTGCCGGATAGTCGTCCATTCCCGATGATGAGTAGAAATAGTCGTAAGTCGTCAAAAGTCCGCTTTTGAACTTAGCCGTTGTCGACCCTCTGATTTTTCCGAGGAAGAAATCGTAGTACAGCTTCAGTCGGCTGTAATATTTCACTGCCATCGCCTTTTTGTCCGTACCGTTGAGCATTTCGTTGAAAATATAAAACTGTACGGGTACAGGTGAGCCGTGATGTACGAAAGCGTAGTCGGGGTTGTTTTCGTCGCTGAGATATGTGTCGAGAATGTACTCGGCAAACTTCGGGGCATATTTCAAAAATGCAAGTCCTATGAAACCGGAATCCCATGTGTAAAGACAGTCCCAACGCTTTCCGGGTGTGTGGTGGATTATGTATCTGCCGTGCTTGTATATTGGGTACACGACATTTGTCAGCGCCGCAGCTTTGAGAAGCTCGTTACTAAGCTCGTATTTTCGGCTGACGTCGCTGAGTTTATACGGTTTGTACTCATCGACGGCTTTAAGGTAGATATTTTCGTATTCGCTTTTTGTCAGATATTCCGTCTCATCTTTTGAGATGACAGCATATATGACGGCGGAACTGTTCGGCTGAACGAAAACCGTATGTACCAAAGCGTTATGATAAAAACCGTAATCGCTGTGTTTATCGTTAAATGAGGCGGTAAAACTTTCGGTCAAGTCATCAAAGCTCTCGTCGCTGTTGGAAATTCTCGACGAAAGGCAGTCCTCAAGACAGCCTGTATTTATCTTTCTTATACGGGTGTTTTTATCGAACGTCCGAAGTCGCCAATCGCCGTCTACGCCCTTGTATTTCAAAACGGAAAGTTTTCCCTCGTCGCAGTCGATCACCGATATTTCCGGTACGACTTCGTTGAGTTTATCCTCGGCGATAATTTCTTCTCCGTCTTCGATAATTGCGAAAAAGTCGAATTCTATCGCACCTTTTCCCTGAGATACCAATTCCAATGTATCGGGAACAAAATCAAGCGGAAAGTACTTGATTTTCAGTTCGTCCGTCGCTTCGAAAGCAAGGCGTTTTTCTTTGTTCAGAAGAAATTCCGCATCTTCTTTTCCCTCTACGTAGTTTACGCCGACCATTTTGCCCTGTTCGTATTTTATGCCGCTTGTCCTGTACCTGACGGCGAGTACGGGTGAAGAAAATCTGTCGTTACAGTCGACGCTGTAGGTGACTTTGTCGCCTTTCACCCCACCGAACGGAGCGAAATATCTTTGAGGCAGGTGCCACTTCGACGCTCTGTCTCCGAGACCGTGCCCTAAGTAGAATTTATCGTCGGGGAAGACGCCTTTTTTCATCGCATCGGCGTTTTGCTCGTCCCAAGGTCTCTTTATTTTGTATTCGTATTCGTCGTATTCATTCGCCTGTACAAGACAGCATTTTTCGGGAAACGTCACGTCGCAGTAGCCATCGCTCCTGTACTCAAGAGAAAGAAAATAGTTGACGAGGCAGTTTTGAATAAGCGGTGTATTGTTGAAAATTTCGCTTCTTATGAGTGTCGATTCGTCGGAAAGTCTGACATATGAGACTTCGGTGTAAACGTCGTCCTTGTTTTCAAGGTCAAATCTATAGGAAAAATAGGAATAGTCGTCGTTACAGTGCCACGCTCTGCAACCGCATGGTACCGTCGTGTTCGGAACACGTGCGCCCGAACCGAAGACGGCAGGAGAAGCGGTGCAATCAAATCTCACACCGCTTTTCATATCTTCGTCAACTATTCGGGAAATTCCCATGTACTTTTTTGAATAAGGCCCCCAAAGTGTGAAAACTCCGTCAAGTTTTTTCATTTTTAACCTCCGACTTTAGCTGTCTTTGCCTGAGTTTCGACGCTTTTGCTGTCGTAAACTTCGTCTTTTACATCGTATACGGCTTTAATTCTGAAACGGTACTCGGTATCGGGTTCGAGGTCTTTGACGGTGTAGTGTTTCTTTGAGCCGTCGACAACTTTAATTCTGTCCCAATCGTCCGTTTTTTCGTTGTACATATATACCCAATATCTGTGGGCGTGCTTGCCTTTGCTCCATGTCAGTTTTACGGTCGTGTCGGTTACTTCTTCGGCGGTAAAGTTTTCGCACTTTTCGGGATTTATTGTGAACTTTTTGGTCTTAGTTCCTCTAAATCTTCCGAGACCTTTTACCGTGACAGTTGCTGTACCGATATTTTTATTATTGGAATAGGACACATAAAAGTGCTTGCCCTCTTCGAGAGTGTTGAGTGTTACAGTCGGTGTTTTCAATTCACCCGTATATGCGTAGTCGTAGCCTTCTTCCAAATGTATGCCGTAGCTTTCGATACTTCTTCCTGCGCCGAAATAAACGCCGACACAAAAAAGTAATATAACGAGCATTGCACCTATGCCCAAGGCGGTAGTCTTTCTTTGAGTACTTTGTGCTTTACGCTTTTTTTCAGCCATTTCGTCGAATGCTTTTTCGTCAAACTCGGTCGGTTTTATTTCCGGTTTTTCGTTATCGGAGAATGTCATCATCGGTGACGAATTTTCGGCTATTATGTCGGTATTTTCATCGAGCATGGCGTTTTGAAGTTCCGCAAACGCATCTTCGAGCGCTTTCCTCATGTAGTACGGCGAGGGGTAACGCTTTTTCGCTTCAAACGAGCACGCTTTCATTACAACTTCGTTGAGTTTTCCTGCGTTATATGCGGGCTTGGGTATATTCTCACCCGAAAGGCGTCTTTCGAGCGCTTTTTCCTGACTGCATTCGTTTTCAAAGGGCAGTTTTCCGCCGTTTAATACGCCATAGAGAACCATTCCCAATGAGTAGACATCGGCTGAAAAAGTGTATTCTTTGCCTGTACACATTTCGGGAGAAGCGTAGCGTAAAGCTGAAATTTCGTCCTGTGAAATCTGCCTTTTCTTTTCGATAAGGTCAATGTCAAAACCGCCGAGTTTAAATCTTCCGTGGTCGTTGACATAGATGTTTTCGGGGCGAACCGCACCGTGTACAAGTTCCAATTTGCGAACGTTTTCAAGTCCTTTACACACGTCGATACCCATTCTTATAGCCGCACCGACTGTCAAGCCGTTCGAGCGTACATAGCTGTCAAATGTTTCGATGTAATCATAGCGTGCTACGAGCAGGTAACTCGTTTCGTCGCTGTTTGAAATGTCATAGCTTTCTTTAATCGAGACTATGCCCGGCTTTGAGGACAGACTTCTCAACAGCTGTAACTCGGCTTTTCTTCGTTTGACGAGATAGTCGATGTGCTTTTTGTAGCTTTCGGTATCGTGGAATTTTTCGTGTAACTCCTCCGCTTCTTCTTTGTCGGCAGGTATGCTTATGGCTCTTATCGCCGAATATCTCGTTGTGTCACCTGAGGTTTTTTCCGCTTGGTAGAGCGTCTCTCCCCTTTTTTCGCCTAAAATGTAACTGAGCGTCCATTCCGGCAGTATCTTTTTTATGTCCTGTTCGTTCATTCCGTTACCTCTCATTTATCCTGTTTGGTACGGGCGAATATTTCTTTTCGCCACTTTTTATACTATATCACATTATAGTATACACCAAAACACTCGCTTTGTAAATAACAGCGTCAAAAAAAGCGGAGCGCTCTGTTGAACGCTCCGCCGTGGGTATTATGTTGTTTTTTGTATCAAGTTCGTCTCACTTTATCAGGTGATCCACTTGATAAGGCCGCCGTACCATTCCATATCCGAGCAGCACTTGATGTGTCTGCGGAATATGACCGAAAGAAGTGTGCATATCCAGCGGAGGATCTTTCCGAAGATATTGTTCTTATGGCACAGACAGTTGTTGCAGTTGTACTTGTGAAGGTGACCGCTTCCGTCTGTGAATGTACCGGATACGTTACCGTCCTTGACGGTTATTGTACCCTCGCCCTTGAGCTGTTTGTCGGTTTCTTCGATCTTGATGTTGTACTCGCCGTCGGGTAACGGATTGATTGTGAATTCACCGTTTTCGTCGGTTGTACCCTTCTGATCGCCTATTTCGACTGTTGCGCCGTTTACGGGGTTGCCGTCTTCGTCAACTACTATGATCGTGATGACAACTTCCTTGTAGTCGCAACGTACGCACTTGTATGTCTTCCATGTGTATGCGCTGTCGTCAGATGTCTCTGTCGAGTACGGTTTTGTGAAGTCTACGCTGTGACCGAGAGCCGAAGTTTCGTTTGCGTTGCCACGGATCTTGCCACAAACTGAGCACTTCTCGTGTGCCGTACAGCCTGTATTTGTACAGGTAGCGTTCTGAGCGGGAACCGCAACATAGTTGTGTTCGCCGAGTTCGCCGTATGCTGTAGAGCAAACAGAGCACTGAGCCTTATTCTTGCAGTCGGCTTTTCCGCCTGTGTGAGCTGCCGATACGAATGTTGCGTAAACTGTCATGTTCTCGGTTACATTCGTGACGGTGTCGCCCATCCACTTGAATGAACCGTCTGTACCGCCGACGAAGCCTGTGAAGATGTAGTGTACATCGGCTGTCGGAGCTTTTTCGAGCTTAACCGAAGCGTCAGCAGGATACTTGGCACTTTCGCCCTTCTTAACCTGTACTCTCGCACCGGTAGCGTTTCCGACCATGAATGTGACTGTGTACTTCTTGAGGAATTCGTCGTCGACCTTTCCGTCGTTGTCTTTGTCGAGTGCCGAGATGTAGTTTCTGGCTAATTCTTCGGCGTTGTCGACCTTAGACTGTTCGGTTCTGCCGTACTGGGAGCCGTCTGCCTTGTAGCCGTCTTTGACGAGCTGTTCGAGCTTCTTGACGATGTCGTCGCTCAAGTCGTTATTGTTGATGAGGTCTTCGGCTTCTTTCTTTGCGTCGTTGAAGCCTGTGTAATCCTTGTATACGTTCGATCTGTCGTTGTCGTAATTTGCAGATACGAATGTACGGGTCGTCGTGGCTGTAAATTCTGTATTTTCATTTATAGCCATTGTGATATCCTTATCCCAGCCTGCGAACGATACGTCGTAGTCACCGTCTTGGTAGGTAGCAACTGTCGGGATCTTATCCGAAGTGACTGCCGTGCCGGCGTTGACCTCAACTGTTACGACCGTCTGGTCATGAGCTGTGCTCATGTAGCGGAATGTTACATTGTAGGTATCATGTACGAGCTGCGGGATAGTTTTTTGTGTTCTGCTGAGTTCTTTCTTGCAACTTTCTACTGTACAGTAAACGACTTCGTCGTAAGAACCGGCAGATTCGTAAGTAGCCTCGATTTTGTTTTCGATTACTGCCGTGCCGGGAGTATGACCCTTGGCAGGTACAACTTCCTGTGCTACGAGAACTTCGTTACATACTGAGCAATGTTTACCCTCTGTAAGTCCTG
>CAZBXS010000008.1:0-9467 GCA_964495955.1 uncultured Faecalibacterium sp. | reverse complement strand
TAGCAGATACTGTTTCCTGTGCTACGAGAACTTCGTTACATACTGAGCAATGTTTACCCTCTGTAAGTCCTGTTTCTGTACAGGTCGGTGCTACTGCTTTGTCGATTGCTTCGGTGTGACCCTTCTTAGTTATCACTGTACCGTTAGAAACGAGTTTGTCACAGCATGTATGATATACGTCACCTGTATAACCCTCGTTCTTGCAATCCGAATCCTTATAGTTCTTTGTATAAGTTTCAGTTGAAACGTGCTTTGTATAGTCCTTGGCGATTGTTTCACCATATGCGATCGTTGTCTCACAGTCGGTACAATATGTATCGCCCGTGTAACCCTCGTTCTGACAGTCAGCTACCTTATCATTGATAGTGATTGTGTTCTTGTGACCTGTTGCAGAAATTTCTTTGTGTCCGCTTACCCATGTCTCACAATCGTTACAGTATGTTCCTGCTGTATAACCGATTTCTGTGCAAGTTGCGTCTTGCTGTGCTTCTTCTTTTGTGTTCTTGTGGTTGTTTGCATTAACAGCAACTGTAAGATTTGTTACTTCTGTTGTACATGCTTCGTCGCTGAAGTTCTTCTTACAATCCGGGCATGACCAATATTCAATCGTGCCTTCTTTGATACAAGTTGCTTCTACTTTTTCGTGATGTACTTTGTTCTCATGAGCAGTTGCGGGGATTATTGTATCAGCATATTCAATTGCAATCGTGCACTCCTCATCTGAGAAATACTTTTCACATGCTGAACAATACCAGTATTCGATGTTACCTGCATTTGTACAAGTTGCTGTTGCTGCTTCGTGATGTTCTTTGTCTTTGTGAGCAAGTTTGGAAAGTGTTTCTGTGTATCCGTCGCCATGTGCTGTACAAGTCCACTTCTGATATCCGTCTTCTGTACATGTAGGTGCTTTATAAGCGTCATCGCCCGTTGCTTTTTCAAACCGGCAATTAGTCGTCATGGTGTAGCCACAAATGCTACATGTATTTGACATCTTATCTTCGCCGTCAATTTTTGTCCAACCTGTCCATGTGTGAGCTTCGGTCTTCTCGTTACCGCACTTACATGTTACTTTGTGGTTTGTTTCGTCATTTGCGATTTGGCTAACAGTTTTTGCACCTTCGCCATAGCAATTTTCTGTGCCACCGGCTTGTGCAGTTTCTCCGTTACCGATACCGGTCTTGGTACAGCCGTCGTTGACGCACTTGTATGAGTGAGTATCGTTTTCGCCCTTGACTGTGTCGCCTGTGAAGTTGTGACCGAGAGCTTTTATCTCACTCTGAGCTGTAAGGACTTTATGACAATCCTTACAATAGCTACCTTCGGTTTTACCGGCTTCTTCGCAGGTCGGTTCAACTTTGTCTTGATTTACGATATTCTTATGGTTATTTTCGTTGAGTTCACCATATTCTGCGTTACAAACTGTACAAACAGCTTTGGCTTTACATGTTGCTTCACCGCCGGAGCAAGCGACTGAACCGTCAACTTCGGTGCCTGTGCCGTATGCGTCACATCTTTCGCACTTGAAACTGTGTGTACCGTCGCCGTTTGACTTGACAACACCGTTGAAGTTGTGACCGAGAGCTGCGCCGTTTGTGAATGTAGCTTCGTCGGCTGTGCCCTTTGAGCTTGCACCGCAAGAGCATGACTTATAGTACACCGCTGCACTTGTGCAAGTTGCTTTTGACTTGAGGTAGCTTTCCTTAGCATTTTCTACTGTGTAGCTGTGACCTTTAGCCTGTACTTCTTCTGTGTATGTTGCACCGCAACCATCAGCTGTACATGTGTAGGTCTTAACGCCTACTTTTGTGCAAGTGGGTTCGGTCGTGACTTCGCCGTCGTCCCATGTGTGAGCAACTGCACCGCCGTAAGTTCCGCAACCGTTCTTGCAAAGGTATGAGTGCGTATTTTCTTTGCCGTTGCCGTCCGACTTGATTGTACCTGCGTAGTCGTGACCTTTGGCAGGTATAACTGTATCTGCAAGTGTGATTTTGGTTGTGCCCGCTTCATCTGAGAAATACTTTTCACAGACTGAGCAATACCAATATGCATTGTTGCCTGCCTGTGTACATGTTGCGTCTTTCGCATCGGTCTTGGTGAGCATGTGGCTCGCTAAGCCGATTTCTTCGGTCTTTGTTGCACCGCAGTCTGTACATGTGTATTTCATTGAGCCTTCAGATGTACAGGTTGCATCGGTTACGACTGTGCCGTCGTTCCATGTGTGTTTTGCTTCGTTTGCCTTTGCCGTACAACCCGGTGTTGTACATGCTTTATAGTGTTTGCCGTCTCCACCGTCGGTGTAGGTGTCTGACCATACGTGCTGGTTTGTTGCGGAGATTGATCTTGTGTATACATGACCGCAATCAGAGCAAACGCCTTTTTCTTCACCGTCAGTGCAGCAGGTTGCAGATGTTACAGTTGTCCACTCATAATTGTGAGCTTCGGTGATATAGTAATCCTTGCCTTTATCACAATCTGTGCGTGTACAAGTTTTTGTATGGGTATTACCATTAGAATCTGCTACCCACTCTCCGTACTCGTGACCGAGAGCAACACCATATTCTTGGTAACAGAGACTACAACGAGTTTTCTTTGTACATGTTGCATCTTTTTGTGCTTCATGGTCTTGAAGTTCGCTATAATCACAGTTATCGCAGTAGGCTTTATGCTGTGTTTCGCTCACCTTTTCATACTTAGCTGTATAAACATGAGCTACGCCGTTTTGGATTTCGGTGTAGGTTACATCACTTGCACCGAGGTCGCTAAATTCGGGCCATGAGTAGCTGTAGTGATTATTATCGTCATAGTCGTTCGCCGTGTTTTTGGGAGCGCTACTCTTTATCGTATCTGCCGATGTGCGATAGTCGAACGATTTTTCTGTTTTAGTACCTTTGGCTGATACATATGTTACCGTGTACTGATTTATCGTCCAATTCGAATAAACCGTCAGGCTTTCTGTCATTGTTGACGGAGCTGTGCCGTTTGCGAATGTCCAACCGGTGAATGTGTAACCTGTTCTGGCGGGCGTGTCGAGGTTGGCTGAATTGAAAGCTTCGCCGGGTGTATAGACTTTTCTGTACGGGCGGGTTGTCCAGCTTGTCAACTCGACTTCGTTGGCTCTGGCTGTTTCGTAGAGAGCTATGTTGGAGAAAGTTCTGGTACAATCCCACTTACCTGTTGAGCCGAAACGAACCTGAATGTACTTCGCATTCGCAGGCGGAGTAAAGGTTATAGTCTTTGTGTTGCCGGAACCTGTAGCTTTATTATGATTTACAAACCAATCGTCACCTGTGAGAGCCGTGAGATTTTCGTCTGCAAAGAATACATAGCACTGATGACCGTCCGGAAGATCAACAGTATATTCGAAGCTATACTGTTTCGACGAATCAATCGGGATATTGTAGTAAGTTTCACCATTGCCGTGAGCTGTGTATGTATCCTGATTATCGGAATCTGTCGTATTTGTGTTCTTGTTACTTTCCGAGATTGAAGTTGTTTTGATTATGCCGTTGGTATAGTCAACAACTAATGTGCCTTTCGCCATTTGAGCCGAATCGCTCTTTGACCATTCGGAGAATGAGAAGAGGTTTTCGTAGTTGATGTCGAATGTGATGGGAACGAGGTTTTTATAGGCTGTTTCGAGGTTAGCCTTTAATGTGGTTTCTTTCGATGTGTCAGCCTCGTAGTCGTTGAGATAAGCGTCAGCTGCGAGGAGAGCTTTCGAATAGGGTTCCCAAGTCTTCGAGGTGTAGTTTTTCGCTTCGAGTTTTTCGCCTATATAAGTATTGTATACGTTACGGAGAGCTGATTTGTCAACAACCGTGATTTTGTAGGGCATGTAGATATAAGCCCAAACGTTTTTGGGCTTGCTACTTGCGGTCTGCATATAAGCAATCTCATATTTTCCGCTAACAGTTGTACCGGCTGTTGCCGTACCGCTGATTGTCGATATACCTGTTGAAGATGCGTTGCTATTAAATGCACCCTCATTCAAAAATGTTCCGGAGTTAGCAGATACAGTTCCGGTACCGCTTTCTATTGTAGGACCATAGCAAACTCCAACTGTTGAAGCATCTTTAACTTTATTATTATACATATTGCCGACAAACATGCTGATCGCCCATGTGTTTGTTCCGCTTTGATGAATAACACCGTTATTGTTACTTGAACTTAAATCAAGATAATAGTTAGCTGTAGCCGACTGGACTGAAGTAGTCTGATCGTCTCGTGAACTGGTGGGATTAGCAGCGACATAAACACCGGCAACCTTGTCAACGGATAACTGATTTTCGCTTAATCCGTCAATCTTCGCTCTGTCATAGCAGTCACGAATTTCGTCGCAAGGTGCGTACATTCTCGGATAATTGTATATTCCATAATTACAGTCGCCATCTCTATGTGCGTAATAAGCGCTTTCCGTTTCACCAGCTTCTTTTACGGTTTCATACTTTCCTTCCGAATTGCCTTTGCTAATATTATCGGTAGACTTCTGACCATATGAACCAAGTGCTAAAACTTCAAAGTTTACTACTCTTACATTTCTGCCCCAGTTAGCCCAACACTCAGCATAGTTAATAGCGTGCTGTGCAACGGGGTTGGTCTTGACGGCGAGCGTATGAAGTTCATATGTACCGTCACTGAACATAAATTTGAGAGTAACTTCTGTTTTGTCCGTACTTCCGAGGTCACCGGACAAAACAGTTTCATTTGAAAATGTGTTCGTTTGATTATTCCAAACGCTATTATTCCCCCCCCACCTCAGTGTTGCATTTGTGTCAACAACAGTGATTGAGGAGAGGCTCTTTCCGCTTACGGAAATATTCGTGTGATACTCACCGGCATATGTACCGTCGGCAACACGGCTACCGTTCATCATGTAGTCATATTGACCGTTATCTTCGCCTGAATAAGACTCGGCGGTATAAGTACCGTGAGTATAAATGACCGGGTCGACGGTAACATAGCCTGTTACCTCTTGGCTGTCATTCGAGCTGTAGCTCGCAGCCAGAGCGTGATTGTGTCCGACAGGCGCAAAGACCCAACAAGACATAATCATAAGCACTGACAGAAAGACTGACAAGCTCTTTTTGAATGTTTTGTTTTTCAATATAATACCCTCTTTCTACGCTTCGGGAGTTCGTGCTTTCGGGCGTTCCGGTCTCAAAAAACCGAACGAAAGCCGATTATTCCCTATGCGATTATAATACATGATAATAGTATCACTTTTAGATACAAAATTCAAGAAAAGAGGGTCAATTTTGTGACAATTCGCCCAATTTTGTTAAAGTTATATAAACCCGGTGTGAAAAATTTGTGCAATATTTCTAAAAAGGGGTTTAGAAAATTCGGAATTCGAAATTCGGAATGGCTGTACGTGGGAGGTTGTGGACAGTGGGAGTTTCTTCTGCGTGTTGACCCCTCTGTCACGCTTTGCGTGACATCTCCCCTAAAGGTGAGACGAGATTTGGTTTGTGCGTTTGTGTTTAGTTTCTGCTTAAAGTCGGTCTCGGCTCCCTTGTGCAAAGGGAGCTGTCAGCGTAGCTGACTGAGGGATTGTGGTTTAGAACAGACTAACGGGTGAGTGCGTGCGCAGTAGCTTGCGAGTGCACGCACAAAAACCGAGGGTTCGATGCCCTCGGTTTTTGTTTATCCGAACCCCTCTGTCCGCAGAATGACAAGTACAAAAAATTCCGCATTTCGAATTTCGCATTTCGAATTAAAAAAACAACCGCCACTCCGGCAAGTGACGGTTGTTTACGAAAAATAAATAATCCGCACGCTAACCGCTTTTAACGGTTACCTTTCGACTACATTATAAACGCAAAATCTCACTTTGTCAAGTACAAAGTGGGATTTTGTACTGTTTTGGGGTTGTGTTTGGCGAGATATCCGACGAATGCCGAATTTGTATTTTTTACTTGCAAATTACAATATATTAGTGTATAATCACTCTAACAAGTTATGCAACTACGAAAGTAGACAGACTTGTGATTTTGTAGAAAAAAAGAAGAGAGACAGTTTAAAACAAAGGACTGATGCGATGAAAAAAGTGAGAGATGAGAAAATACAAAACGATAATAAGCTACATTTTGAATATAGACTGGCATCTTTACGGTGCAGGAGGAAAAAATGAATATTTTAATGACTATCGACAGGAATTACCTGCCACCGCTTTTGGTAGCTCTTGATTCCATTGGAAAGTCGAACAAGGGAACGGACATCGACGTCTACGTTGCCCATTCGAAGTTACTTGATGAGGACTTCGAAAAAATCAACGAAACGGTCAAAGATTATGATATAAATGTCGTACCGGTAAAATTGGACGATGACCTGTTTGAGAATACGCCCGTCGATGACCGACTTTCAAAAGAAACTTTTTACAGATTGCTCGCTTTCAAATTTTTGCCGGAAAGCGTCGAAAAATGTTTGTACTTAGACCCCGATATCTATGTTTTGCGTTCGCTTGAACCGCTTTATGATACGGATATGGGAGACAACATAATCGCAGCTTCCAGCCACACGTACAGTTACATAGAAAAGCTCAATCATGTACGTCTTAAAATGGGCAAAAATTCCAAGTACATAAACGCCGGGATCATGCTCATGAATATTGCAGAAATGAGGCGTTATACAACGGTCGAAAAGATAATGGACTTTGTCAACGAAAACATTCAAAAGCTCTATCTTGCCGACCAAGACGTCATAAATGCGATGTTCTGGGATAAGACCATGGATATAGATGAAAAGCTCTATAACATGGACGAAAAAACTTTAAAACGCTACAAAAAAGATATAGCCTACGTCAAAGAAAACACCGTTATCGTGCATTACAACGGCAAGTACAAACCGTGGCTTAACGGATATAAAGGCGAACTCGATTGCTTCTATCCGCCCGTTGAAAACAAAGGCCCTGCGCCGAAAAACAAAGCGAAAGCGAAGATAAAATCGACGCTGAATTTGATAAAACTCAACAGGCAACAGAAGATCGTCGTTTATTCCGCACTCGTTTTTTGGACTGTATGCATTATCCTGTACTTTTTCTTCGGAAGAGGACTTGTCGGAATAATCAAAGACCCCGTCATTTTCAAGGAATATCTCGACCGATTCGGCGGTTTTGACCGTGTCGCTTTCGTACTTATCAGGGCGGCGCAGACGGTCGTCAAGTTCGTACCGGCGGAACCGTTGGAGATAGGCTCCGGCTACGCCTACGGAATTTGGGGCGGATTTTTCTACTGCATGTTAGGCACGCTCCTCGGCTCGTTCGTGATACTGCTGCTTACGAAATTTTTCGGCAAAAAAATCGTCGACATCTTCGTACCGACGAGCAAACTCGAAACCATGGCGCTGTTCAGAAACGACCAAAAGCTCTATACAATGGTATTTATTTTGTACTTGATACCCGGTACCCCGAAGGACATTTTCACGTATTTTGTAGGCTTGACGCCGATAAAAACTGTACCGTTCATGATAATTTCGAGCATAGCACGAATACCGTCCATAGTTTCGTCGACGTGGTGCGGTGCAACGCTTTCGGATAAAAATTATCTCTTTGCGGCTGCGATTTTCGTAGCAACGGCACTGCTCGGAGCACTCGGCGGTGTAGTTTATAACAAAATTTCGAAAAAGAGTAAAGAAAACGACAGCGAGAAATAAACTAATTTTTTAAAAACAGTTGACATTCAACCCGATAATATGTTATCATTATCGGGTTGAAAGAATACAAGCCGGTGTGTTGGAATTGGCAGACGAGGCGGACTCAAAATCCGTTGGGCTCAACACCCGTGCGGGTTCGACCCCCGCCACCGGCACCAACAACTTTGGCACCTTTTGTCTTAGGACAAAAGGTGCCAAAGTTGTTTATATATCCCTCAAAAATTACCGCCGTTCCAGCCCCATGTTGAAACTTCCTCGTATTTAACGTATACATTCTGCGGTGAAATTCCGAGTTCGTTTGAAATAATCTCGGTTACATTCGCTGTCATTTTTTCGTACTGCGTATCGCTTGCCGCACCGAAAAGTGCTACTTCGACCATGGCGAGCTTTTCGTTGTTGTCGCCTTTGAACCAAAGTCGGCAGTTATCTTCAAATTCGAGCATAAGCCAGCTTTCAGTCTTTCCGAGCGCTGTTATTGCAGAGCCGAGCTTCGATTTTAAAACTTCCTCTTTTTCCTTTGAGATTTGTACATTTGTTTTCGTTGTGATAAGTGGCATGATTTTTTCCTCCTTGTAATTGATTTTCGTAAGATAATATATGCACGGCAGAAAGCCGACTTTTTATGAAACTTTGAATATTTTTACTTTCGGCGAAACAGTCGCCCAAATATGCTTTGAATTTTTGCTGTGATGCTTAAAGATGCGGAAGAAGATGGAAAACCGGTCGGGAATATTTCTTTTTTGATCGGCAAGTCGATTTCTTGCAGAAATTCTTCGTCAAGTACCCACGGGAGAGTTAAAGAGTTGACGCATAACGTGAAATATTCGTTATCGCCTTGGCGGTTTGGCGAAGTGATGCCGTCAAAAACGGTAATACTTAAAAACCGACTGTCTTTAATCTCAATTTCGTGTTAGCCCATAACTTCGATTTTTCCGCAAACGCTGTATTCGGTGCTGTCATAGTCGATTGCTTTTTTGTCACTGTTTTCATAGCTCCAAATATTATCGGGTCGTTCGATGTCAATTCCGAATTTAGCTAAAAATTCACTGAGCTTGGGGAATGTACCTTTTATCTGCGAATAAAAGTTTCGGCAGTTCGGACATTCGCAAGTACCCTGTTCACTGTAATACTTTGCGGTTTTTTCGACATCTACGGAAAAAACGTAGCCGTCGGTTTCTATTCTTGTCATGTTTTGCTCCCTTATACCAATTCGCCGATACAGTATTCATCTTCGCACGACAGAATTTTCACCTTGCGTATTTCGCCGAAAATATCGCTGTTACATTTTACCCGTACAGGTAAGTAATTTTCGGTGTATCCGCCCAAGTAGTCGTCGTGAGGCTTGCTTTCTATGAGTACATTTACGGTTTTTCCAATTTGTGAAAGCATGAAGTTGCGGCGAATTTCTTCGTTTTCGTCTATCATGATGCGAGCACGGGTTTCTTTTACGCTTTTTTCGATTTGAGGTGAAAATTCGGCGGCTTTCGTTCCGGGTCTTAATGAGTACGGGAACACATGTACCTTTTCGAAACGGACGCTTTTGACGAATTCGAGGCTTTCCCCGAAATCTTCGTCCGTTTCCATCGGAAAGCCGACCATTACGTCTGTAGTCAGTGTGCAGTCGGGGAAATTCTTCCTCAAGTTTTCACAAAGTTCAAAGTACTCCTCGGCGGTGTAGTGGCGGTGCATGTCGTGAAGGGTCTTGTTGCAACCGCTTTGTAGGGAAATATGAAACTGAGGGCAAAGTTTTTCACACTTTGCCAGCCTTTTTATAACTTCGTCTGTCAAATGGTCGGGCTCAAGAGAGCCTAAACGTA
>CAZBXS010000007.1:0-20123 GCA_964495955.1 uncultured Faecalibacterium sp. | reverse complement strand
AAGAGAAGCTCCAAGAGAGACTTGCAAAACTCGCAGGTGGCGTAGCCGTTATCAAAGTCGGCGCCGCAACAGAGACCGAAATGAAAGAAAAGAAGCTCAGAATAGACGACGCTCTCGCAGCTACAAAAGCGGCTGTAGAGGAAGGCTCCGTAGCAGGTGGCGGTGTTGCGCTTCTCAACGCTGTACCGGCAGTAAAGGCACTTCTTGACAGTACAGACGACGCCGACGAAAAGACCGGTATTAAGATCGTTCTCAAGGCTCTCGAAGAACCCGTCCGTCAGATCGCTAAGAACGCAGGACTTGAAGGCTCTGTAATAATCAACAACATCGAAGCATCGGGAAAAGTCGGATACGGTTTTGACTTTGCTAAGGAAGAATATGTCGATATGGCTAAAGCCGGTATTCTCGACCCGACGAAAGTTACAAGATCCGCTCTTGAAAATGCTTCGTCCGTAGCCGCAATGGTACTGACAACCGAAAGTCTTGTCAGCGATATTCCCGATCCTCAGGCTGACGCAGCCGCAGCGGCGGCAATGGCTCAGCAGGGCGGCGGAATGTACTAATCTTTCGGAAATTTGATGTGATTATATGTGTGTATTCTAAAAAGAAGAGTACACGCACGAACACCGAGGGCTTTCGCCCTCGGTGTTCGCTTTTGCAAAGCCGTTAGTTTGCAAAATTTTCGAATTGCAACAGGAAATTTTATCTCCCCGCCCGGCTTTCTTCTAAGCCGAACCTTTCGGCGAAAATCGGGGGGCATCGAGCCCCCCGATTTTCGCACGTGCACTCGCTACGCTACTGCGCACGCTACGGCGGCTTCGCCGCCTACTGATCCAACCTACCCCTTAAACTTCAAACTTTCCGCAACCGCCATTTTGTCGCATTCCTCGTTTTCGGGGTGCCCGTCGTGACCTTTTACCCAAATTATTTTCACGTCGTGCCTGTCGATAAGGGTCAAAAGTTCATCCCAAAGTTCCGGGTTGAGTGCCGGCTTTTTGTCGCTTTTTCTCCACCCGTTAGCTTTCCAAGATTTCGCCCAACCTTTAGTTATCCCGTCGGCGACATAGCGTGAATCGGTCGTCAATTCGACCTCGCAGCTTTCCTTGAGTGCCTTGAGACCCTCTATGACTGCCGTCAGTTCCATGCGGTTGTTCGTCGTGTCTTTTTCACCGCCGGAGAGCCGTTTTACGTTTTCTTTATATCTCAAAATCGTGCCCCAACCGCCCGGACCGGGATTTCCCGAACAGGCGCCGTCTGTGTACATATAAACCTTTTTCATCTGTGACCTCGCTTTTTTGAAGTACAGGTGTATGCTATCGTCTATACCGACCTGTACGAAATTCTAACCGAATTATACCACAAATTTTCACCCGTAACAATAGCGGTTTACAAACTAAAATATGAGGTAATAATATTTTTGCGTTACAGGCGAACTATCGCATTAAATCTATTGACATATTCGCCCGAAAATAGTAAAATATCATAATCGGTATTGTGTGTAATTTTGTCATTTTTTAACCGACTTTTCAAAAAACACAGCCGAAAAAGCCGAATTTGTAATATATTCAGTACGTTTTATAATATAAAATTTTTAAGAAGGAGGAACGATTATACGAATGGCTGAAATTAAATCAACAGAAAAGAAAAATCAAACACAAAAACAGAATAAACAGACGCAAAAACAGAATAAACAAACACAAAAACCGACAAAGAAAACCACTCGTTCGAAACAGGTAAAGAACGAAAAAGAGACGCAAAAACAGTCAAACAAACTTAAAAAAACTCAATCGGAACAGGCGAAACAAAAAACAAATACCAAATCAAACAAACAGTCGTCAAAGAAATCTCAAAAATCAAAGAGACAGACGAAAACAAAAGTCAATAACGAAAAAGTTAAAATATATTTCTTGGGCGGTATCAACGAAGTCGGAAAGAACATGACCCTTTATGAATACGGCGATGATATGATGATCGTCGACTGCGGACTTGCTTTCCCCGACCAAGACATGCCGGGTGTCGACCTTGTTATACCCGATTTTACGTTCATTGAGAAAAACGCCGAAAAAATCAGAGGTGTTGTCATAACCCACGGTCACGAGGATCACATAGGAGCTTTGGCGTACCTTTTGAAAACGGTCAATATTCCCGTGTTCGGAACGAGACTTACAATAGGTCTTATCGAGGGTAAACTCAAAGAGCATAATATGCTCGGAAAAGTCATCTTAAAGACTGTCGAGCCGGGCGACGAAATAGCCTTGGGAAAATTCAATGTCGAATTTATCCACGTCAACCATTCTATCCCCGACGCTGTCGGACTTGCGATTAAATCACCTGCGGGTGTTATCGTACAGACCGGTGACTTCAAAATCGACTGTACACCCATAGACGGCGGTATGATAGATATTGCCCGTTTTTCACAACTCGGTTCACAGGGCGTACTCGCTCTTTTATCCGACTCGACTAACGCCGAAAGACCCGGATTTACCGAAAGTGAAAAGATAGTCGGTGAATCGTTCGAAAGACTTTTCAGACGTGCAGGACAAAGAAGAATAATAGTAGCAACTTTCGCTTCGAATATCCACAGAGTACAGCAAATTATCGACGTAGCCGAAAGCCTCGGAAGAAAAGTCGCTCTGTCGGGACGAAGCCTTGAAAACGTCGTAACAATAGGCGCTCAACTCGGATATCTGAAAGTACCCGATAATATTCTCATCAGTATTGATATGATCAACAAGTATCCGCCCGAACAACTCGTTTTGATAACAACGGGCAGTCAGGGCGAACCGATGTCGGCACTGACGAGAATGGCATTTTCAGACCACAGAAAAGTTTCGATAACGCCGAACGACTACGTTATAATTTCCGCTAACCCCATTCCCGGAAACGAAAAAACCGTCGGAAACGTTATCAACGAGCTTATGCGTTTGGGTGCGGAGGTCGTATATGAAAAAATGTACGACGTCCATGTATCAGGACACGCTTGTCAAGAGGAGCTTAAAATGATGCTCGGAATTGTCAAGCCGAGATACTTTATACCCGTACACGGAGAGCAAAAGCATCTTCAAAAACACGCAAAACTCGGCGAAAACATGGGCATTGACAAGAAAAATATTATGATAGTCGAAAACGGCTGTGTTCTCGAACTTTCCGAAGGAGAAATCAAGAAACTCGAAAACGTACAGGCAGGTCAGGTATTCGTCGACGGTTCGGGCGTCGGTGACGTCGGTTCCGTTGTCATAAGAGACAGAAAGCACCTTTCAAACGACGGCTTAATAATAGTCGTTGCGACAATAGATTCCGTAACGGGCGAAATACTCAGCGGGCCCGATGTAGTCTCAAGAGGTTTCGTATATGTCCGTGAGTCAGAAGAACTTATGAACGAAGCCAGAGATATAGCTTACGACTCACTCAGCCGTTGCCAAACAAGGCATATTCATGAGTGGAACATGATAAAAAGTCGCATAAGAGACGATGTATCGAAACTTATGTATGAGAGAACAAAGAGAAGTCCGATGATTTTACCTATCATAATGGAGGTGTAAGACTTGAGAAGCATATGGCGAAAGTATATGTTCGCTTTCATAACGGCACCGATAGCTCTGGCGTTCATTGTCGCAATGTGGGCGTATAACAAGCTCATAGCTGTTATAGCCTTGGTTGCGTTTGTCGCTTTGTGCTTCGGATATGTTCTTTATATTTCCGTCAACGATATCAAAATCGTCTCTAAAGTAAAATCGGTCGCATCTCAGCTTGACGTCAAAACGAGTGAAACTTTGAAAAGCGTACCGTTTTTGTGTGTAGCTTTTGACGAAAGCGGTAATGTCTTTTGGTTCAACGATAGATTTAGCGACGATTTCTTTAAAAACGGAAGGTCGGCGAGCGAAAATATATCCGATATTCTCGGCGAGAGAACTTTGGATATAGTCAGCAGAAAGACCGACACTTTGTCTGCCGACAGCGGAAAAAAATACGCTGTATACTGTACATGTACAACAGACAAAAACGAGAAAACGATTTATATAGTCTACCTTGTCGAAAATACCGAACTTCGTGATATCGAGAAAAAGTACTACGAAACGAGACCGTCCGCCGTACTTATTACCGTTGACACCGTCGACGAAATACGGCAGAATTTCAAAGACAGCGAGTGCGGTGCGATTTTCGGAAGAATAGAAGAAACCGTCGACAACTGGGCGACAAAATTTGGTTGCGTATCCAAAAAACTTTCTACAGGCAGGTTTTTTGTCATAGCCGAAGAAAAAAGCCTTAACGAAATGGTCGAGGATAAATTCAAAATTTTGGAATATGTCAGAAATTTATCCTACGCCGACAAAAAGGTCAATGCCACGCTCTCGGTCGGTATCGGAAAAGAGAACGATTTTCTTTCTTCAAACGACGCCGCCAAAGCCGCACTCGAAATGGCACAAAGCCGAGGCGGTGACCAAGTAGCGATAAAAAGCGGAAACGATTATACGTTCTTCGGTGGTGTATCGGCAGGGCCCGAACGGTCGAATAAAGTCAGAACGAGAATAGTCGCAACTTCATTTTCCGAACTTATCGCCGGCTGTGACAATGTTGTCGTAATGGGTCACAGGTACGCCGATCTCGACGCTTTCGGTGCCGCAGTCGGCATAATGAGCATAGTTAAAAGCCTCAAAAAAAGCGTCAATATCGTTATAAATAAAGAAACCGCCCTCGCTTTACCTCTAATTAAAAGGGTAGAGCAGGCAGGTCTCGGTGACAGCCTCATAAGTCCCGAAAAAGCGAAATACGTCGTCGCAAGAAACACCCTTTTGGTAGTCGTCGACACCCATAAACCGCATTTTACCGAGTGCCCCGAATTACTCGAAAAAACGAATAAAATAGTAGTTATCGACCATCACAGAAAATCTGTCAATCACATACAAAACGCCGTTTTGTTCTTCCATGCGTCATATGCGTCGTCAACGTGCGAAATGGTGACCGAACTTGCGCAGTATATTGGCAATGTATCACCGATTGACAGTCTGACAGCCGAAGCTCTTTTGTCGGGTATAATGCTCGATACGAGAAGTTTCATTCTTCACACAGGCGTCAGAACGTTCGAAGCGGCGGCTTATCTTAAAAGCAGGGCGGCGGACACAGTCGAAGTCAAGAAGCTATTTAGCAACGACATGAACGTTTACAAATACAGAAACCAAATCATCGACAGTGCATTCACATACAGAAATTGCGCTATATCAATAGCCGACATAAAGACCGAGAACATACGCCTTGTCACTTCACAGGCGGCGGACGAAATGCTGAATATCGACGGAGTAAAAGCGTCATTTGTACTCTTTGAAGATGACGGTGCCGTCTGTATTTCGACACGTTCTTTCGGCGAAATGAATGTACAGGTGGTAATGGAAAAATTCGGTGGCGGAGGACACAGAACAATGGCTGCCGTACAGCTTGAAGATACAACGGTAGAGCAAGTCCTCGAACAGCTCGAAAAAGAAATAGATAATTATTTTGATGAAGTATAAATACGAAAGGACAGATACAGATGAAAGTTATTTTAAAAGCCGATGTCAAAGGTCTCGGAAAAAAAGGTCAGCTCGTTAATGCGTCCGACGGATATGCGAGAAACTTCCTTTTCCCGAAGAATTTAGCAGCCGAAGCCAACGCACAGGCAATGAGCGAACTTAAAAATAAGGAAGACTCCGAAAAGTACAGGATAGCGACCGAAAAAGCGGCAGCTCAGGCGGCGAAAGAAAAAATCGGCGGAAAGACAGTCAAACTTACCGCCAAAGCCGGTCAAAACGGAAAACTTTTCGGCTCCGTTACTTCAAAAGAAATATCCGAAAAGCTCAAAAGCGAATTCGACCTTTCGGTCGACAAGAGAAAAATCGTCGTCGACGACATAAAATCGTTCGGAACATACGAAGCCGAAGTTAAACTCTATACGGGTATTTCGGCTAAAATCTATGTCACCGTCGGAGAATAAAGATAAGGAGTGGTACATTTGCCGACCAACTCGTATAACGGATTAGAAGAAATAAACTTACCCTACAGTCTTGAGTCCGAACAGGCGGTACTCGGTTCGATACTTATGGAACCGGCTTGTATAAACCAAGCGCTGATATACGTCAAGAGCGATTATTTTTATCTCCCTCAACACAAAGCGATATTCTCGATAATGCAAAATATCGACGCCGCAGGAGGAAAAATAGATCCGCTGATTGTTCTCGAAGCGATGAAAAAAGAGAACATCTACGACGATGCCGGAGGTAAAAATTACCTTTTCCAGCTTTCTCAAGTTGTACCGTCAACCGAAAATATCGAAAGTTACGCTAAGATAGTACGTGAAAAATACTACATGCGAACTCTCATAAATGCGGGTAGAGAGATTGTCGAAGAAGCGTCAAACAGCGACGAAAGCGCCGACCTTTTGCTCGACTCGGCGGAACAGAAAATATACAATATACGCCAAGGAAAAGTTACCGGAGGCCCTGCGCTCATCGGTGATATTATCGTCGGGAACGTCTACGATACGCTCAAAAAACTAAGTTCCGAAGACGCCGACCAGTACAAAGGCTTCACAACGGGATTTGTAGACCTCGACAAAGTCATGACCGGACTTAACAAGTCCGACTTGATAATAGTCGGTGCCCGTCCTGCGATGGGTAAAACAAGTTTTGCGTTAAATATTGCCCGAAATGCGTCCGTAATGGCAATGAAAAAAGTAGTATTTTTCTCGCTCGAAATGACGAAAGAACAGCTCGCACAGAGAGTTCTTGCCATGGAAGCGAGAATAGAAGGCTTTAAAATGCGTACAGGCGAAATTCACGACGAAGAATGGAAGCGAATAGCCGCCGCAACTTCGGTACTTACGCAGTGTCAATTTTATATCGACGACACGTCGCTTATAACCGTTCCCGAAATTAAAGCACGTGTTCGCCGTCTCAAAGACGTCGACCTCGTTGTCATCGACTACTTACAGCTTATGAAAGGCGCAAGCAGAACCGATAACAGAGTACAGGAAGTGTCGGAAATCACCAGAAGTCTGAAACTTATGGCGAAAGACCTCGGCGTTCCCGTCATAACTCTTGCCCAGCTTTCACGTTCGACCGAAGCGAGAGGAAAATCCCACAGACCCCAGCTTGCCGACTTGCGTGAATCGGGTTCTATCGAACAGGACGCAGATATAGTTTTGATGCTCTACAGAGACGAATACTACGACGCAGACAAAGAAAAAGACGAACCCGACGCATCACAAAACGACGCCATACCGACGACTAACGGCGGTGTGAATGTAGCCGAAGTAATTGTCGCCAAAAACCGTCACGGAACAACGACAACTGTCGAACTTTCATGGAATCCGAGTTACACCATGTTCGGAAACTTAGATAAATTCAGATGATTAACAAAGTTATAGAAACTATCGAAAAATATAATATGATATCTCCCGGCGATACGGTGACTGTCGGACTTTCCGGCGGTGCCGATTCGGTGTGTCTTTTGGGTGTACTTATTAACTTGCGTGAAAGGTTTTCATTTGATGTTCAAGCCGTTCACATCAACCACTGCATACGTGGTGAGGAAGCCGACAGGGACGAAAACTTTGTCTGCAAACTTTGTGATGACTTAGGTATAAAACTTACCGTTTTTCGAAAAGACATACCAAATGAAGCAAAAATAACGGGGGAGAGCGAAGAAGAGTGCGGAAGAAGAATACGCTACGAATGTTTTTCGTCTCTCGGAACCAAAACGGCTACCGCTCACAATTTGACCGACAGCATCGAAACGACTGTATTTAATTTGATCAGAGGTTCGGCGCTCAAAGGCGTCTGCGGTATCCCTGCCGTCAGAGGTAACGTCATTCGACCGCTTATCGAATGTACTTCATCGGAAATACGTGATTTTTGCAAAGAAAACGGTTGGGATTTCGTCGTCGACAGTACAAACTTAAAAACGGACTATACCCGAAATTACATCAGGCAGGAAATTTTGCCACGCTTCGAACACGTAAATTCGGGGTACGTCAAAGCGCTGTCGAGATTTCAAACTTCGGCGCAGCGTGATAACGCATATCTCGAAAAATCGGCTCAAACGTTTCTTCAGTTACATCTTAGCGAAAACGGCTTGTACTGTCCGGAAATTTCACACCTTGAAGACGCTTTACAGGCGAGAGTCATCGCTTTGTACGTTAAAAAATACAGCGGAGTAAATCTCGAATTTCGTCATATCGGTTTGATATCGAAAAACCTCGAAAATGATTTCGAAATGCAATTAAACAACGATTTTTCGGTACTTATTAAGAATAGCTTCCTTTCGGTCAAAAAGACAGCCGAGAGTAAGAGAAAAAAATTCTCGCAAAAACTTTTGATAGGCGAAAATCAGACGCCTGTATGTAAAATCAAAGTCACTGTTTGTGACCGAAATGAAATAAATTTTAATAAAAAAGACACAACGGGCTTATTTGTTTGCAATATAGATTATGATAAAATAGACAGCGAAACCGCAGTTATCAGAAGTCGGCAAACAGGCGATGAAATAACGCTTGCGAAAAGGGGAGTTACGAAATCGCTGAAAAAGCTCTATAATGAGATGAAAATACCGCCCGAAGACAGAGATAAAATACCCGTAATCGCAGATAGAGAAAAGGTAATATGGGTCTTCGGCGTGGGATATAATAAAAAGTGCGAAATCAGTGAAAACACGAAAAAAATAATGACTGTCAAAGTGGAGGAAGATTATGCTTAACGACATCAAGGAAGTGCTTTACAGCGAAGAAGATTTAAAAGCTATATGCAAAAGGCTCGGCGAACAGATAAGCGAGGACTACAAAGGCGAAGACAAAAATTTGCTTTTAGTCAGCGTTTTAAAAGGTTCGGTCGTGTTCATGGGTGATCTTATGAGAAATATCACCGTCCCGTGTGAAATCGACTTTATGGTCGTATCAAGCTACGGCAGCGGAACCACGACTACAGGCAGAGTTAAGATTAAAAAAGACCTCGATATCGACATCGCAGGTTATGACCTTATCCTTGTCGAAGATATACTCGACAGCGGAGTTACCCTCAGCGGACTTAAACAGATACTAAGTCTCAGAAATCCCAAGAGTATCAAAATATGTACTCTTCTGGATAAACCCGACAGACGTATTGCCGAAATCAAACCCGATTACGTCGGAACGGTAGTACCGGACGAATTTGTCGTCGGATACGGACTTGATTATGATGAAAAATATCGCAACCTGCCTTTCATAGGCGTGTTAAAGCGTTCAGTATATGAAAAGTAACACAGTAGTTAAGGAGTGATCAGTAACTTTGAAAAAGAACAACAGAATTTTCACGCTGCTTGCCTATATACTTATCCCTGTTGTAATGATAGTCGCAATATCGCAGTTTTCTGTGTCTCAGTCGAAAGTCAAGGACTTGAAATACTACGATATCGTCGCTCTTTTCGATGAGGGAAAAGTTGAGTCATACGAGTTGAACTTAGGTTCGGGAGCGTTGAAATACAAGCTCAAAGATGACACCAAGGAGTACAAATACACCGTCCCGAATGTCAATATTTTCATCAACGACGTCCATGAAAACGTCGTCGAATACAACCGCAGAAATCCGGAGTCCAAGGTTGAATACAACTATAAATCCGGTTCGCAGTATTCCGTATGGAACAGCATTTGGCCTCTTATACTCGTGACGGTAATAATGGGTGCGGCAACATACTTTATACTCAAGAAAAATACCCAAAATCCGAACAACGAGATGAACCAGACTCTCTCATTCGGAAAAGCACGTGTAAAGCTCGCCAAAGACCAAAAGACGAAAGTTACGTTCGAACAGGTCGCCGGTGCGGACGAAGAAAAGGAAGAACTCAGCGAAATTGTCGATTTCTTGAAATCGCCCGAACGCTTTAATGCACTCGGTGCGAGAATACCGAAAGGCGTTTTACTTGTCGGCCCTCCGGGTACAGGTAAGACACTTCTTGCCAAGGCTGTCGCAGGTGAAGCCGATGTTCCGTTTTTCTCGATATCCGGTTCCGACTTTGTTGAAATGTATGTCGGTGTCGGTGCATCGAGAGTTCGTGACCTTTTCCAAAAAGCTAAGAAAAACACTTCGTCTATTATATTCATAGATGAAATCGACGCCGTCGGCAGACACAGAGGTGCCGGTATGGGCGGCGGACACGACGAAAGAGAACAAACGCTCAACCAACTTCTTGTCGAAATGGACGGTTTCGGCGTAAATGAAGGTGTTATCGTTATTGCCGCTACCAACAGACCCGACATACTCGACCCTGCGCTTCTCAGACCGGGAAGATTTGACAGACAGGTTACGGTAAACTATCCCGATATGAAGGGCAGACGTGAAATACTCGCAGTCCACGCTAAAGGAAAACCGCTCGGCCCCGATGTCGACCTTGAAAAAATAGCCGCATCGACTGCCGGATTTACGGGTGCAGACCTTGAAAATCTTCTTAACGAATCCGCACTTCTTGCGGCAAGAAGAAAGAAAAAAGCCATTACCATGAAAGACATAGAAGAAGCTACGGTGAAAGTCGTTGTCGGAACCGAAAAGCGTTCACACAAGATAAACGACAAAGAGAAGAAAATCACCGCTTATCACGAAGCCGGTCACGCTGTAGCCACATTCTGCCTTGAAACTCAAAATCCCGTTCACGAAATATCTATCATACCTCGTGGTATGGCAGGCGGATATACAATGTCGATTCCCACTGAGGATAAAAGTTACAAGAGCCGACAGGAGATGCTCGACGATCTCGTTGTCCTCCTCGGCGGTCGTGTAGCCGAGTCTCTCGTTATAGGCGACATTTCGACGGGTGCATCGAACGACCTTGAACGTGCCAGTGACATTTCAAGAAAAATGGTCACCAAGTACGGCATGAGCGACAAGATAGGCCCGATATCGTTCGGTTCGGATAACGACGAAGTATTCCTCGGAAAAACTTATAACCATGTTCGAAATTATTCCGAAAAGACCGCTGCCGAGATAGACGAAGAAATCGACAGCATTTTGAAAAATGCTTATTCACGTTGTGAAGACATTCTCAAGACAAACCTTGAAAAACTTACAGCGGTTGCCGAATATCTTATAGTCAACGAAAAGGTCGGCGGTGATATTTTCGCTAAGATTATGAACGGTGAAGATATAACCTCCACCGAAGAAGTTTCAACTGCTGACGCAAAAACCGAAACAGCGGAAGAAGCTGAAAATACCGATGAAGAATAATTTTCGCATTTTAGAATTTTATTTCTACAGCCAATAAACAAAACAGGCGGGCATCGAGCCCGCCTGTTTTGTGCGTGCACTCGCTTCGCTACTGCGCACGCACCCACTGCGTCAAAATTTGTTTTTAACCTTAACCTTGATTTTCCATAGCGTTGATCTGGTAACTAAGTGTCATCAGGCTATCAGAAAGATGAACGTTTTCAACTATGACATCGGGATATTTCGCCTTGATATCAATATGAGTGAAATTCCAAAATGCCTTTATCCCGTTTTCAACCAGTCTGTCAATGAGAGCCTCCGATTGAGCGTCGGTAGGAACACAAAGAACCGCAACCACCGGCTTGTACTTTTTGCAAAACTTTTCGAGTTCGTCGGCGCTCTTGACTTTCAGTCCACGAATTTCGTTGCCCACAAGGGCGTCGTCCTCATCGAAAATTCCGACAAGGTGAAATCCTCTTCTTTCGAAGTACATGTGTCTTGATATCGCTTGACCGAGATTACCTGCTCCGAGCATGACAGTCTTTTTATCCGTGTCAACGCCGAGAATTAAGCCGATTTCATTGTAAAGTACCCTGACGTTATAACCGTAACCCTGCTGTCCGAAACCGCCGAAACAGTTGAGATCTTGACGTATCTGAGATGCGGTAAGTCCCATTTGTTTTGAAAGTTCGAGAGAGGATATGCGGGAGACGTGTTTTGACTTGAGAATTCCCAAAAATCTGTAGTATCTCGGTAATCTCTTGATGACCGACATTGATATGTTTTTTCCGTTCGCCATATTATCACCTAACTTGTTTAATATTTTAACAATGTATATAATAGTACATAATAATTTTTTTGTCAATATTTTATTCTAACAGTTGATGAATTTGCAATAATGTGATATACTTAAACGTACTTAAATTAAATAAAGAAAAGGAAGTTTGATTATGTTTGAAATATTTAAGATCGTTTTGCTTGCTATCGTTGAGGGCATTACGGTTTTGTTGCCGGTTTCTTCTCTCGGTCATTTTTCGCTTTTAAAAGAGGTACTGGGTTATACCGACGAAAACTTTAATGCGAGCTTTTATTACGCTCTGTTTTCTCTCGGTGCCGTACTCGCACTTTACATATACTACGCAAAAATGCACAAGAAGATACTTTCCAATATGTTTAAATCAAAAAAGAACATAAAGAACGAAAAAGAGAGAGCATATAAAACCGCCGGAAGAAACATTCTTCTTTCCATGGCTCCTCTTGCCGTACTTGCTATTCCGACGAGTAAATCGAGATTTGTCGGTTCTCTTTGGACGTACTTCCTCTCCGACGGCAGCCTTTTGTTTGTCGGCGTTGCGAGCATTTTCTGTGCGATACTGATGTTCATTTCGATTTGGTACTTGAAACAGGAGAACATAGAAAAAACTTCTCTGCTTGAAAAAAAGAACGCTGTATTTTTCGGCATTTTCCAAATTCCCGCATACATTTTTCCGGGTCTGTCACACGTTGCAGTCGGTGCGTCGAGAACTTCCGTCTGCGATATAGACAGAAAAAATGTCTTCAAAGAAGCGTATCTTTATATAACCCCGGCGTACCTCGTCGTAAATCTTTTCAGAGTTATCTACTACGCTATAACCGTCGGTAATATCAACATTATCGCCTCGGTCATCGGCTTTGTTGTCAGCTTCATACTTTCGTTTCTTATTCTCGGAGTTGTCAACAGATTTTTCAATTCCCGTGCGTATACCGCATTTTCGGTATATACACTGTTGTTCGGAATTTTAGTTGTAGCGACCTCTTTAATTCAGATGCTCGCTTAATTTCACTCATTTTCGGTACAGGCAAAAAGTCGGGCGGCAAAGTCCGACTTTCATTGTAAACGGAGGATATAATGGCACAGACAGAAAAAAATACAACAAAAAAGGGCAAAACATCGCCCGAAAAGAAAAATACAAAAGGTACGAAGAATTCAAAAAGTACCGACAACAAAGCTAAAAAAGAAACTTCCAAACAAAAAGAGACCCGTGAAGAAGCGGTGAAAATCAAAAAGACCTACGCCGAAAAACAACAGGTATACGCCCTGTGTTTCATCTCGGTGGGCATTCTTCTTTGCTGTTTTGCGCTTATTCCCGGAATTAAAGTTTGGGCGAGTATAAGAGGATTTTTGTTCGCCGTATGCGGTAGCGGATATTTCCTTTTGACATTTTTGCTTTTCGCTTTCGGCATCATCGCCGCCACGAATAAGTTCAAAAAAAGTCCGACGAGTTTTGTATATTCGGCTTTGTCGCTGACTTGCCTTTTTTCGAGCTTTATCCATATTTGTACAAACGCCGTTGATGTCGGCGGTTTTTCGGAGTGGTGGACACAGCTTTGCGACAGTGCGTCCGTCGGATTTTTCGTCAGCGAACAGGGACTTCACTTAACCGGCGGTATTATGGGCGCATGTGTTGGCGGAGCACTGTTACAGTGGTTCGGAAAAACCGCTGCTCTTGCGACGGTAATTATACTTTTTGTCGCTAATACCATGCTTTTGACGGGTCTGACGTTTAATATAATCGGAACTTCCATTAAAGAAGTATACTACCTTTTAGCCGATAAGTCAGCCGAAAGAAAAGAGCAAAAGCGTATTGAAAAAGAAGAACTCGAAAAGCGTCTGGAAGAAGAACGCATAAGAGACGAGCGAAACAAAGAACTCGTCAGGTTGGCGATGGAGGAACAAAAAGCCGCCGAGGAAGCGAAAAGACAGGAACAGGAAAACGCCGAAAAGTACAAAAAAGGCATCGAAAACGCTTTGGATCAGCCGATAATGCCCGAAAACAACGAAGAAGAAATTAAAGCCGAAAGTACAAGCGACGTTTTACAGACCGAAAACGAGACCAAAAAGCCGGCAATCGAGGAGATTTTCGCTATAAGAGAGAAAATCGACGTTTCAGATGACGACGACCCGATAGCACATTCGAGCAACCCGAATTTCAGATTTACCAATCCGTTTTTGGACGAAGATTATTCGTCGCCTGTACAGGAAAACACTCAAACGACGGCGAAGAAAGAAGAAGTTAAAGAAGAAATTTCGCCCGAAATTTTCGAAAAAGCGAAACAAATTTCGTTTTCGGACAGCGAAACGGACGACATAGTACGCAGGGCAAACGAAGAAGCGAACGAAAAACAGAAAGAAAACATGGAATCGGTCAGAAAATTCAAGGACAGCGTGAAGCCGAAACTTGAATACAGACTTCCGCCGATAACCTGTCTTGATGCGCCGAAATTTTCAAAAGGCGACGATTTCACCAATGAAATGAAGTTCACTTCTCAAAAGTTAGTCGAGACGCTGAAAAGTTTCGGCGTTGAAACGAACCTCGTAGGTGTCAGCCGTGGGCCGTCGGTTACAAGATACGAACTTCAGCCTGCACCGGGCGTTAAAATCAGCAAAATCACAAACTTAGCCGACGATATCGCACTGAATCTTGCATCATCAGGCGTCAGAATTGAAGCACCGATACCGAACAAATCGGCTGTCGGAATAGAAATTCCGAACAAAAACAAATCTATGGTAACTCTTCGTGAGATCATATCTTCGCCCGAATTCCAAAACGCAAAAAGCAAACTTAACGTAGCTTTGGGAAAAGATATCACAGGCAATGTCACCTGTGCCGACCTTGCGAAAATGCCTCACTTACTTATCGCCGGTACAACAGGTTCGGGTAAATCCGTCTGTCTTAACTGCATGATAGTAAGTATCCTGTACAACGCAACGCCAACACAGGTCAAACTTTTGATGATCGACCCGAAACAAGTTGAATTTTCTGTCTATAACGGAATACCGCACTTGCTTGTTCCCGTAATTTCGAATGTCAGAAAAGCCGCAGGTGCTCTTGCGTGGGCGGTCACCGAAATGGAAAACAGATATAAAACTTTCTCCGAATGTACAGTCAGAGACATCGCCGGATATAACAAGCTCTGTCAGTCCCGACCGGAACTTACCCCGATGCCACAGATAGTCATATTCATCGACGAGCTTAACGACCTTATGATGATATCGCCGAAAGAAGTCGAAGACTCTATCTGCCGACTTGCCCAAAAAGCCCGTGCTGCCGGTATGCACCTTGTAGTCGCAACGCAAAGACCGTCGGTCGACGTTATTACGGGTATAATCAAAGCGAATATTCCGAGCCGAATTTCTCTGTCCGTTTCTTCACAGGTCGACTCAAGAACGATACTTGACATGATAGGCGCCGAAAAACTTTTGGGTAACGGCGATATGCTCTATAACCCCGTCGGCAACTCAAAACCGACGAGAATACAGGGAGCGTACCTCTCCGATGCCGAGCGTGAACGAATAGTCGACTTTATAAAAGGTCAGGAAAACTGCGAATACGACGACGCCGTTATGGAAGAAATCGAAAGACAGGCAAGCGCCGACCCGAAGAAAAACAGCAGTGATAACGATGACGGCGACGAGCGTGACCCGATGCTTGAAAGTGCTGCGGAAGTCGTCGTTGAAGCGGGGCAGGCGAGTACGACCTTACTTCAAAGAAAACTGCGCTTAGGTTACGCAAGAGCGGCGAGAATAATGGATCAGCTCGAAACCAACGGTATCGTAGGGCCTTCCGAGGGCAGTAAACCGAGAAAAGTACTCATTTCCAAGGCACAGCTTTTGGAGATGAAAACATACGCCGATAACACAAATGACGAAGAATAAGAAGCTATTATGAGCTTTCTGCCGATTACAGCTAAAGAAGCCGAACAGCGTGGGTGGGACGAAGTAGATTTTGTCTATGTTTGCGGTGACGCATATGTCGACCACCCAAGTTTCGGCATGTCCATAATTTCACGTGTCCTTGAAGCGAAAGGATACAAAGTTGCGATAATATCTCAAACCGATTGGCGAGATTGCGAGGATTTCAAGAGGTTCGGAAGACCGAGACTTGCTTTTCTCGTCTCGTCCGGAAATATCGACTCAATGGTCGCCCACTATACAGCGGCTAAAAAGAAAAGAAGCAAAGACGCATACACCCCCGGCGGTGTTATGGGCAAACGTCCCGACCGAGCCGTAACCGTGTATTGCAACAGGATAAGAGAAGCCTACGGCGCCGTACCTATCGTTATCGGCGGTTTGGAGGCTTCCCTTCGCCGTTTCGCACACTACGATTATTGGGACAATAAAATTCGCCGTTCGGTACTTTTCGATTCCCAAGCCGACCTTTTGATATTCGGCATGGGCGAAAACCAAATAATCGAAATTGCGGACAGACTTAACAAAGGCGAAGAAATCAGCTCAATGCGAGATATTCTCGGTACTTGTTACACATGCGACGTTAGAGAGACCCCCTTGACGGGTGCCGAATGTCCGAGCTATGAAAACGTACTTAAAAGCAAAAAAGAATACGCCGTATCTTGCCGTATACAACAAGATGAACAAGACCACATAAGAGGAAAACTCATAAAACAAAGACACGGCAACAAAATGCTTGTACAAAACAAGCCTATGCCGCCTTTGACGCAGGAAGAACTCGATTGGGTGTATTCCTTGCCTTATGAAAGAAATTATCACCCAAGCTATGAAGAACTCGGAGGTGTGCCGGGAATAGAAGAAGTCAAATTTTCTATAACCCACAACAGAGGTTGTTTCGGTGCGTGTAATTTTTGCTCCATAGCCTTTCATCAAGGCAGATTTATCACAACGAGAAGCAAAGAATCAATAATCAAAGAAGCAAAACTTCTGACCGAAATGCACGACTTTAAAGGCTACATTCACGATGTCGGCGGCCCGACGGCGAATTTCAGACGTACTTCCTGCGATGTACAGCTGAAAAACGGTCTGTGTAAGGGAAAAAAGTGCCTCGCACCTACTCCCTGTAAAGCACTTGTAGCCGACCACACGGAATATCTCGATATGCTGCGAGAATTGAGAAAATTACCGAAAGTGAAAAAAGTCTTTATCCGTTCGGGAATTCGCTACGACTACATGCTAAAAGATAAGGACGACACATTTTTTAAAGAGCTCGTAAAATACCACGTCAGCGGACAGCTCAAAGTCGCCCCCGAACATTGCTCGGCAACGGTACTTGACAAAATGGGAAAACCGCACATTGAAGCGTATATCGAATTTTCCAAAAAGTACTTCGAACTTTCATCTAACGCCAACAAAGAACAGTATCTCGTACCTTATTTGATGTCATCGCACCCCGGATCAACTTTAGACGATGCGATAGAACTTGCTCTGTTTCTCAAAAAGCGTAAGATAAGACCCGAACAGGTACAGGATTTTTACCCAACGCCCGGAACGATATCGACTTGCATGTTCTATACGGGAATTGACCCGTACACAATGGAAGAAGTATATGTCGCAAGAACGCCGAAAGACAAAGCGATGCAGAGGGCACTCTTGCAGTACTTTAACCCCAAGAACAAAGACTTGGTTCTCGAAGCACTGAAAAGGGCAGGCAGATACGACCTTATAGGTACATCACCGAAATGTCTCGTGAATGCACCGAATTTTACACAAAGACCAAAACAAAATCAAGGAGGAAAAAAACAAAATTATGGCAAGAAGAAGAAAACAAAAAAGTAAATTCAGAGTTTTAACTTACGTGTTGATTGCAATAGTTGCCTTAGTCGCTATCGGTTTCGGTTTCGAACTTCCCGAAAGAGACGAAACGGTCGAAAGTACACCCGACACTGTCAGTGTACATTTTGTTGATGTCGGTCAAGGCAGTTGCACCGTCATTCAGTCAGGCAGTGACGCCGTTTTGATAGATGCCGGCGAAAGAGAATATTCATCGAAAGTGCTCTCGTTTTTGGAAGACAACGGAATTACGCACCTTAGCTACGTTATCGCAAGTCATCCGCATTCGGATCACATCGGCGCAATGTCGACGGTACTTGACAAAATGGGTGCAGACGAAGTTTTTATGCCGTACATCATAGAAGAGTACGACGCAACGAGCAAGACGTATATCGAACTTTTGACAACTCTCGATGAGAAAAATATCGACACCGAATTTTTACGGGAAAACAAAACCATTGATTTTAAAGGCATAAAAATCAACATCGTAACCCCGTAGAACAGGTTAAAGGGCTTAACAACATGTCCCTTATAACGAAAATCGAGTACGGGAAAATGTCAACGCTTGTTTTAGCGGATGCGGAAAACAGCGAGATTTCTTCGGTCTTTGACGCTAACGAAGACTTTAACTTTTCATCGTACATATTGGCTCTCGGACACCACGGTAGCAAAACCTCGTTCAGTGAAGATCTATTCGACGAAATAATGCCGCAAATTGCGATCATTTCCTGCGGTGAGGGTAACTCCTACGGACATCCGCACAAGGAAGTTACCGATTATCTCGAAGAAGTCGCCATGGAATATTACAGAACCGACCTTGTGGGCGATATAACCGTAATAACCGACGGCGAAAAGTTCAATATTAAGGCTGAAAGGTGATAAAAATGAGAAGATTTTGTGTTGACAGGATAATAGGCGATATCGTCATGTGCGAAAGAGACGATATGAGAATGATGGATTTTTCGCTTGACGATTTTTCTTTTGACGTACATGAAGGTTCAATCTTCATCTTAAACGACAGCGGTGAATTCGAACCCGATTTCGACGAAGAAGAAAGAAGAAGACAACAGGTATCCGACCTTAAAAACAAGCTGAGAAACAAAAAGTAATCATATCAAACATCGCCCCATAAAATATACGGGGTGATAATATGAATAAAAGTGATTTCACAGTGATAAGACTTACCCGTGTTCTGACGATGATATGTATGCTTGTCGTGATGAGTGTAACTGTGTATGCGGTGTTTTTGGCTCTTGATAACACCGTCTTGAGCCGAAGCGTCACAGCGAAAGTAAACCCGTCTTTACCTCTTATAATAATTGACGCAGGTCATGGCGGTGAGGACGGCGGAGCTGTCTCGAAATCGGGTACGGTCGAAAAGAATATAAATCTCGAAATATCTTCTGTAGCCGAAAGATTTTTTTCGTTTTTCGGTTTCGATACGCTTATGACCCGTACAGACGACAGACTGATTTATTCTTCCGACTGTGAAAATATACGCCAAAAGAAAGTATCGGATATACACAACAGAATGAAAATCATCACCGATAATCCGAATTCGATTTTTTTGAGCGTACATCAAAATCATTACGAGAGCGAGAAATACAGCGGAACACAGGTGTTTTATTCGAAAAACAATTCCGAAAGTCCGATTTTGGCGCAGTCGATACAAGATACGGTAAAATCCGACTTACAAAACGAAAACGAAAGAAAGATAAAACCGACAGGTACCGAAATATATCTTTTATACCACGCCGAAGTGCCGTGTGTTATGGTAGAATGCGGATTTTTGTCAAACGAAGCGGAAGATAAAAAACTATCCGACAGCGACTACCAAAAGCAGATGGCTTTCGAAATATTTAAAGGTACATATAACTATTTTCTTCAAAAGGAATGATCAAAAATGGCGAAGGCAAAATCAATATATGTCTGCTCAAGTTGCGGCTACGAGACGCCGAAATGGCTCGGACAGTGCCCTGAATGCAAAGAGTGGAACACACTCAGCGAGGAGATCAGAGCCGTTACACCGACGGGAAAATCCAAAAATTCGGCAACACTTACAAGTACGAATTTCAAAGCGTTGAGCCTTGGTGAAATATCTTCCGACAGGGAAGTACGCTATTTGACAGGCTTGGGCGAACTTGACAGAGTGCTCGGCGGAGGAATAGTAAACGGCTCACTTGTACTTTTAAGCGGAGACCCCGGTATAGGCAAATCTACCATACTTCTCCAAATTTGCACTTATTTATGCGAGGACAAAACCGTCCTTTACGTATCGGGCGAAGAGTCGTATAACCAAATAAAACTCAGAGCGCAAAGACTTAATGTCACAAGCGACAATTTATACATACTGTGTGAAA
>CAZBXS010000006.1:0-21788 GCA_964495955.1 uncultured Faecalibacterium sp. | reverse complement strand
ATGCCGTAAAATAGTTAAATTGTTCGTTTAACTGTTTTACGAACACCCGACATTTAACCGAGGGTTTTATTATTGTGTTTTAATTTTCGTTTTTGACGGGTGAGTTGTCTCTGAAAAACAGCGAAATACACCATATTCCCGCTAAGGCTATAACGGTGTAAATAATACGGCTGATTATAGCGTCCTGTCCGCCGAATATCCACGCAACTATATCGAACTTAAAAAGACCGATACAACCCCAATTTATCGCACCGATAATAGTCAGTGCCAATGAAATTTTGTCTAACATATGACTTCACTCCTTTTTCTATATTATGGGGTGAAATCTTGATTTTATACATTTTTATCGGTCAAATTCATACGCCATGATGCGACTGCCTAAAATGGAATTTACCGTCTTGAAGCCGTTCTTTTTATAAAACGCTATCGCTTTCTTGTTACCTTCGCCGGCACTTAGCATTATTCCCTTGACGCCTTGCTGTTTCAGGTGTTCTTTTAAAGCTGTTACAAGTGCGGTGCCACCGCCTTTTCCTTGGAAATTCGGCGATATGTCAATATGTAAATGTGCAGGGTACTTATTTTTATAAAGTCCGTGAAGGAACATTTCGTACTTTACTTTAAAATTATAGCTATGACCTAATTGGAGTATTCTCGGAATGTAGAATTTTTCCATACACTCGCAGTATTCGTCATAGTTTTTGGCACAAAGCACATAGCCTTGAGCTACATCGTTGTCGTCGGTCAAAACAAAGCAACTTTCGGGCTCAAACTCGGTGTAATAGTCGTTGTATGTAAAAAAGAGAAATTTTCTGTCTTTTTCCTCTTTCGTGGGAAGTCCCGACGTTTCGATACAAATTCGTCTGACATCGGCTTTATCCCTTTGTTCATACGCTCTGACATTAGCCATAAATATTTCCTCCCCACAGCTGTGCTTCGCTCGTTGAGACGCCTTTTGCGCCGCTTTCTATAGCGTTTATAACATCTTCTTTTTCACTGATAAGTCCGCCGACGATTATGGGTACATCTAACTGACTGCAAAGTTTTTTCGTTATCCTCGGCATTATTCCCGGCATAATTTCGACGGCGTCGGGGTCAATGGACGCAGACGCTTTGACGGTCGTATCAATAGACAGCGAGTCGATAATGAACAGTCTTTGTACAGTCAAAAGTCCGAGTTGTTTGGCACACTTGAGCTGACTGTTTTTCGTTGAGATGATACCGTTGGGTTTTATCTCCTCGTGAATGTACTTTAAAGCGGTTGCGTCTCTTGAAAAGCCGTCGATGAGATCGACGTGTATGAAGATGATTTTGTTTTTTTCTTTCGCTTTTTTGACGATATCTTTTAAATTAAATATATCACCGCAAAGCAAAAATACAACTTCACACTCCGAATTGAGCGCCTGATCTAACTTATCGAGACTTTTGACAGTCGCTATGACGGGGCAGTTCTGCATTTTTTCAAGGAATAACTTTTTCATTTTCGACTCCTTACTCTCCGAGCGCTTTTTCGATTTGTTCTCTCACTTGACTTGTACCCTCACCGTTTAGTGCCGAGAACGCTATGACGGGGATTTCGCCGTATTTTGCGACTTCGGAGCATATTTTCATCAGCATATCCGAGCGCTGAGTTTTGTTGAGCTTGTCACATTTTGTCAGTACAACAATGAATTTTTGATTTGTCGCCGCCAAAAATTCGAGCATATCAAGGTCATCTTTCGTCGGCATATGACGCATGTCCAAAAGCTGTACAACGAGCCTGATATCTCTGCCCGACTTAAAATAGCTTTCCATAAGTTCCGCCCAGCGAAGTTTTTCGTCCCGTGAGACTTTGGCGTAGCCGTAACCGGGCAGGTCGGCGAAGCGACAGCAGTTGAGTTTAAAAAAGTTGACCGTCACCGTTTTTCCCGGCATTGAGCTGACACGGGCGATGCTTTTTCTGTTGAGAACTTTGTTTAAAAGCGACGATTTTCCGACATTGGATTTTCCGGAAAACGCTATTTCGGGCATATCCGATTTTGTAAACTGTTCGGGGCGTCCGAACGAGGTTTCAAACTGTACTGATTCGTATTTTATCATAATTTTTACCTTTTCGTTATATGATAGCCGCCGAGAAAACTTCGGAAATTTTGCTTACCGTTTTAAATTCGAGATGGCTTTTCACTTCTTCACTGATTTCGGCGATATCAGCCTCGTTTTCTTTCGGGATAAGCACCGTTTTTATTCCGTTTTTATACGCTGCCATGCTTTTTTCTTTAAGTCCGCCGATGGCCATAACTCTGCCTGTCAGGGAAATTTCGCCTGTCATTGCCACATTACCCCGTACTTTTCGGCCGGTCAACGCCGACAGTAACGCCGTTGACAAAGTCACGCCTGCCGATGGCCCATCTTTTGGCACGGCACCTTGGGGAGCGTGGATATGTATATCTCGGTTTTTATAAAATTCGCTGTCGATATTATACTCTTTTGCGACGCTTCGAACGAGGCTTACGGCAAGTTTCGCCGACTCTTTCATCACGTCGCCGAGATTGCCTGTCAGCTCGATTTTTCCCGTACCGTCAAAGGTGGCGGCTTCGATTTCGAGAACTTCTCCGCCGACGGCAGTCCACGCAAGACCGTTGACAACACCGACTTTATCGCTCTTATCCACCGAGGTGACTATTCTCGGCGTCGACAAAAATTCTTCCAAGTTTTTCGGCGTGACGCTGACTTTTTCGGTACCCTCGACTATTTTCACCGCTGCTTTTCGGCACACGGTCGCCATTTTCTTTTCAAGTTCACGAACGCCCGCTTCTCTTGTGTACTTTTCGATTATTTCCCCTATCGCCGCTTTCGAAAGGCTGAAATTTTTCGAAGTCAAGCCGTGCAATTTCATCTGTTTTTTGAGAAGATGTTTTGTCGCAATATTGAGCTTTTCTTCGTAAGTGTAGCTTTCCATTTCGATTTTTTCCATACGGTCGTAAAGTGCGGGCGGTATGTTTGACGGATCGTTTGCGGTGGTGACGAAAATCACCTTGCTTAAATCGAACGGTACTTCTATATAGTGGTCGACGAATGCGTTGTTTTGCTCACCGTCGAGTACTTCGAGAAGTGCTGCCGCAGGGTCGCCTTTATAGTCGTGTCCGAGTTTGTCTATCTCGTCCAAAAGTATCAGCGGATTACTGCTTCCCGCTTGGGTCACTGCGTTTATTATTCTGCCGGGCATTGAGCCGATATATGTTTTTCTGTGTCCTCTTATTTCCGCCTCGTCGTTTACACCGCCGAGTGAAATTCTCGCAAAATTTCTGCCCATAGCTTTAGCCGCACAGGAGGCTATGGAAGTTTTGCCGACACCGGGTGGGCCTACAAGACAGATTATCTGGTCGTTCGGCTCGGCACCTAATTTTCTTATACAAAGCGCTTCGATAAATCTGTCTTTGACTTTATCTAAGCCGTAGTGATCTTTATCGAGTATCTTTTTCGCTTTTTCTATATCGTCATTTTCTTTCGTGTACTTGTTCCAAGGAAGTTCGATGACCGCATCGAGATACGATCTTACTACATTCGCTTCGGGAGAAAGTGCCTGTAATTTCGAAAGTCTGTCGCACTCTTTTAAGAGCTTTTCTTCCGTCTTTTCTTCAAGTTTCAATTCGAGGATTTTTTCCCTGTACTTTTCACCCTCGGCGGTATCCTCATGAAGTTCGTCTGATATAATTTTCATCTCTTCACGAAGGTAGTAGTCCCTTTCCGATCTGTCAAGTCTCGCCTGTACCCTTTCGTCAAGTTCCGCTCTGAATGCCGCCACTTTAATGAATTCGCTGAGCATTAAAGCGAGCATTTCGGCACGTAAAACGTCGTTTTCTTCTTCCAAGATAGTTTGGCGTGCCTCAAAATCGTCAATAGCGTTTCCGGCAATGAGGTCGGAAAGTTCGCCGAGATTATCGGTATCAAGTACGGAAATCAAGACATCTTTCGCAAGTTTATTCGTCGCATTTGCGTACTCTTCGAATCTGTCACGCAGGGTATCGGCAAGCGCTTTTCTGTAACTGTACTCCGCTTGTTCAAAAACAGTCTCTATAGGCAAAACCTGAGCTTCGTTGTGATCGGGGCTGATATCCATATCTAAAAGCTTAGCTCTTTCGAGACCGTGTATGACTATTCTGACTTTTCCCGTGCTGTTGCTTTTAAAAGTCTGTTCGACTTTGGCGATAACGCCGACTTGACACAATTCGTCGACAGTCGGGTCCTCCGTCTGTATTTTCATTTGCGCTACGAGGAAGAGCTTTCCGTCCCTTTTGAGCGCACAGTTGACTGCGTTTATGGATTTTTCTCTGCCGAGTTCGAAGTGAAGTCGCATTTTCGGGAAAACAACTATTCCCCTAAGCGGCACGACCGGCAATCCTGATATAATTTTTGCCACTGACAAACACCGTTCCTATTCTAAATTCCCGATAATTATACACTATTCGCCACGGTAAATCAATAGGGATAAGAATTAAAAAAATCGAACCCTCTGCAAGCAGTTGCCTACGTTCGAGTTCGATGATATCGGTTAGATTATTTTATACAACTTACTTGTCGGAAAATTTAATTCGCCTGCCGTAGTCGATATAAAATGTCACCTGTTTTAAGTCGTTTGAGGTACTTTTCAGCAGTCTGTCGATTGAAGTGACTTTTCGAAAAGTTCTGAATATCGCTATAAATAAGGCCGTCGATATTAAGCACAGCAAAGAAATAATGACGTTTTCAAGTGAAAAATCGAATACAGCTCCCGCACTGCCGACTGCAAAAACCAAGCTCCAAAGTAAAAACGGTATCGAATAAGCCACCGAAAGAAAGTTTAATTTGCGTTTATCGGAAGTTTTCCTGTACGAATTAGTATCTGCGAATTCACCGTTAAACGTCAAGACGTGAAACAGAGCGAATATGTAAAAATGATATTTACGCTCGGATATTTCGATTTTCCCCGTTTTTTCGGACAGTTTTATGTGAGAGTCAAGATTTATTGCGACCATCGGCACAAAAAGCCAAATATTTCTGAATGTATCTCTTTGAAGAAACTGACTTATGCAAAACCTCGACGAGCGGTAATTCTTTTTGAAAACACGAAATTCGGTTGTACCTTCAACTTTGATTTTTTCCTGACTGTGCGGTGCAATTTCGTGATGTACTTTTTCGTTTTCCAACACCAACACAGCATCGGTTGTATTGGCGAGTGTAACCTTTTTCATTTTCAATCGCTCCTTTTGCGGTGATGCGGGGGTGTATAATAAGACGCTTTTGCTCCTCTGTCAAATATTTTATCGAATCCGTACATATTAAGTATACCGATTACAGACTATATGTTGTAAAACTTCATATAAGCGAAATCGGGTTGCGTTCGGACTTTGAACGCAACCCTCGGTTTATCATATTATGCTCTTTGTTTTCTCTTGTCCGAGGCTCTGCGAAGTGCCTTACCGAGTTCAAATACCGGTACGGTCGACAGTGCGAGAAGTACGGAAATGAGAAGTTCGTTTAATGAGAATGTGCCCTGTTCGATACCGAATACCGTACACAGACCGGGAACATAGATAGCAGCGAGCGTAAGTGCACTTGTGACGACAAACGCACCGACAAGCCACCAGTTCATATTCTTAAGCATGTGCTTTGAGAATATCGAACCTGTTCTCGAACGCATGTTGATAGCACACATCATTTCGGCGAAGTTGACAACAAGGAACGCCATTGCCATAGCGTTTACACACTCTGTACCGCCGAAGAATCCGGCGAAACTGCCGATTTCAAGACGATAGCCGATAAGGTAAGCGGCGATTTCGACGACAGCGAGATATACGCCCTGCCATACCATATCAAAGCCGGCGCCGTTAGAGAATATACCGTCGCTTGTCGCTCTCGGTTTTCTCTTCATGAGGTTACCTTCGGCTTTTTCCATACCGAGTGCAAGACCCGGCAGTGAGTCTGTTACCATGTTTATCCAAAGAAGATGTACGGGTGAAAGAATCGTAAAGTTCAAAATCGAAGCGATGAACATTATGATAACTTCGGACATATTCGTCGAAAGCTGGAACTGAAGAACTTTACATACGTTGTCGTATATCTTTCTTCCTTCTTCGACTGCATGGACGATAGTCGCAAAGTTGTCGTCGGCAAGAACCATGTCCGCTACACCCTTTGTAACGTCTGTGCCTGTAATACCCATTCCGATACCGATATCGGACGCTTTGATTGACGGAGCGTCGTTTACGCCGTCGCCTGTCATTGCGGTAACCATTCCACGTGCTTTCCACGCTTTGACTATTCTTGTCTTATGTTCGGGCTGAACTCTTGCGTATACCGAGTACTTGACGACTTCTTCGGCGAGTTCTTCATCCGTAAACTTATCAAGCTCTGCACCGACTATAGCTTCGCTTGCGTCGGAAATAATTCCGAGATCTTTACCTATAGCTACGGCTGTGTCCTTATGGTCACCGGTTATCATTATCGGTCTTATACCTGCCATACGGCACTCTTTGATAGCGTCGTATACTTCCGGACGGCAGGGGTCTATCATGCCGACGATACCTACAAATATAAGGTCATGTTCGAGATTTTCCGGTTCGAATGAGTCGGGCTTTGTATCATGTAATCTGTACGCAGCGCAAAGAACTCTCAAAGCCTTATCCGCAAACGCCTTATTCATTCTGTTTATCTCGTCGACAAGTTCGTCGGTCATGGGAATGACCTGACCGTCTTTATAGTATCCCGTACAGCGTTTGAGCATAACATCACATGCGCCTTTTGTGTACTGGATATATTTACCGTCTTTTTCATGTACTGTCGACATCATCTTTCTGCCCGAATCGAACGGTGCTTCACCGACACGCTGTTCGGCTTTTTCGAGTTCGTACTTCGGCATTGAAAGTGAGTTAGCGTAATTTACGAGTGCGCATTCTGTCGGCTCACCCGTTGAGGTATCTTCGCCCGGCTTGATTTCGGCATCGGAGCACAAAGCCATGGCTTTCGCCAAAAGTTCCTTATCTGACGAGAATTCGTCGACTACGGTCATCTTGTTTTGTGTGAGTGTACCGGTCTTGTCAGAACAGATTATCTGTGTACAGCCGAGTGTCTCAACAGCCGTCAGTTTTCTGATAAGAGCCTGACGCTTACTCATTGAAGTTACACCGATTGAAAGAATGATGGTAACAACGGCGGGAAGTCCTTCCGGAATAGCGGCAACAGCCAAAGCGATAGCCGCAATGAACGTATCGAGCGAAGTTTCGGCTAAGAAGCCCCAGTCAAATCCACCGTGAAGTATCATACCCTCGATAACACCGACAGCGAAAACTACAACGCATATTCCTATAACGAGCTTTGTAAGGAATGTCGAAAGTTCCGCCATTTTCTTCTGGAGCGGTGTCTGTTCTTTTTCGGCGGCTGAAAGTGCGTCGGCTATCTTACCCATTTCGGTGTCCATTCCGACAGCCGTTACAACAGCTTTACCTCTGCCGTAAACTATAGTCGAACCGCTGTAGATCATGTTCTTTCTGTCGCCGAGAGTTACATCGTCGCCGTCTTTGCACATAAGTACATCGACGATTTTTCCTACCGGTACGGATTCGCCTGTCAATGCGGCTTCTTCCGCTTTTATGGAGTGAGACTCCAAAATTCTGCAATCGGCAGGTACGGCGTCGCCGGCTTCAAGTACGACAACATCACCGACAACGACATCTTCGCTCTTGATAACGACAACTTCGCCGTCACGAATAACCTTGCTCGTTGCGGCGGTCATTTGCATCAGCGCATCCATTGCCGCCTCGGCTTTACTCTCCTGTACAAGACTCATTATCGTATTGATAATGACAACAACGAGAATAACTATAACGTCTGCGAAGTCTTTTACGCCGGGTTTACCTCCGGCTTCGACGACAGTCACAACCGCCTGTATTGCGGCAGCGACAAGAAGCATGATTATCATCGGGTCGGCAAGTGAACCGATGAACTTTTTGAAAAGGGTCTCCTTTTCGGCTTCCTTGAGCTTGTTCTTGCCGTTTAGCTCAAGTCTTTTCTTAGCCTCATCTGAGCTAAGTCCGTTTTCGCTTGTTTTAAGTTCCTTTAAAACAGACTGAGCTTCTTCAAGATAATGCTTCATGTTTCTTTCCTTTCTTTCGGTACCTGTTTTAACGGTACGCATAATTTTATTCATTAAAAAACCTCTAACATAGCCCGAAAAAGCTATGTTAAAGGTCTTGCTCACATATAGAAATATGCACCGTAAACCAGCCGATTGCTCGACGGTTGTTGATCTACGGTCGAAAAGCTACTCCCCTCTAACGAGGTTATTTAACACTTGTATTTTATCATGCCGTAAGTAGTTTGTCAATTAAAATGATAAAATTTTGATTAAATTTATTTTGGGGTCGGGTGGGGTGCCGGGGAAAGCCGACAAAAGATGAACACGGTACGACAAAACACCGAACGCTCCATTTCTTAGCAAAGCGATTTTTAAGAGCAGATTTTTGTCAAGACAAGGCGGAAACCGCAAGCAAGGCTGACGCTTTGCGAGGATTTCCAACGCAGTATTGGCTAAAATATGCCTTAAAAATCCGTATTGTGCTCGTCTCTTGTCGGCTTTGGGCGGCTTCGGTGCGCATTTGTGTACCCCGAAGCGTGCTTTGGGGTGCCGAATGCGTGCCGACAAAAGTCAGATATACTTTTTAATCACGATCTTTGCTCGGTCTTTCCTGCTAAGTCCGTTCTGCTCTTGCAAGATGACCTTTCCCCTGCCCTGAAATACGATTTTCGAGCCGACGGAAACTTTTTTGTCCGGTTTATCACACAAAACTCCGTCTACAAAAACTTTCTTTTGCTCTATACCGTCGCAGGCAATTTTACGTGAAACCGAAAACGCCGTTGAGACTATATTGTCAAGTCTCAGAGAAGCGACTGTTGCAAAAACTTCCTCTACTTCGGGTTGGACGCTTTCAAGTGCCGACAAGGGCATTTCTTCACATTTGCACGAACCTCTGCCTATCCTGTCCAAGTTTTTTATTATGTGCGGTGCGATTTCTTTTGTAACGACTATATTCGCTCCTTTTTCGTCCGGCAGTATGTCTCCGACGGCTTCACGTTTTATTCCGAGACTCATTATCGCACCGAGATAATCTCTGTGGGAAAGAGATGAAAATTTATCCTTTTCTATTCTGACTGCTTTTAATATGTCATTTATTCCGAACTCGGCGAGTTCTTCTTCGGTTGCCACGCCGTACATTTCAGGTACGAAAACGCCGATTTTTCTTTCGCTTTGCGTATATCCGCCGAAAAGAAACGGTATTACTTCTCGGTCTCTCTTATGCGTCAGGAATATTCCCTGCTGTCTTAAATCAAGAAATTTTGTACTTGTTATCACGCAGTCGTTTTTGCACTGTCGGATCTTGTCGTCAAATGATGCTGTGAGAATTTTGTCGTCAGTCATAGATTAGCCTTGATGAGTACAGGTGAATGCTGTCGGAAAGGGAAATAAATGCGCTGTTGTCAGGCAGATCTTTCAGTAATATCACCGCAACTACCGCTATAAGTGCAAGAAAAACAACCAAAATAGCTATCAAAAGTATCAGCTTCTTTTTATTTATCTGTTTACGCTTTTTGTTTGCGTTGTCGTATTCATATGTCGTTATATTTTCCATTATATTTTTCTTCTCGCCTGTACTTTCACTGCCGTTATCGAGAGGAATTTCTACGGGTTTTTCAAAAGGGTTATCTTCCCTTTGTTCACCGAGTACGGAAAGAAGATCGTTTTTCATCTGCGTGGGACTGTCGTATCTATTGCCGACAGCACCGGAACAGGCTTTGAAAATAATCTCTTTTACTTCCGGCGAAGCGTTATCGGGATCTGTGAAAACATAATTTGCACAGCGTTTTTCTATTGCTAAATTTGCGTCGTTTATGCCGACTTGGTCTTCGTAGCGAGGTATGAACGGCAGTTTGTTTCCGTTGAGCAAAGCGTACATTATAAGACCGAGTGCGTATGTGTCGGAGGTCGAGTTAATTTCTCCGAATTTTATCATTTCAGGTGCCATGTAATCGTGTGATTTTCTCATGGCGACGTTTATTTTTTTCGGCTCGTACTGTCCGAATGTACCGAAATCGCCGAGTTTGCAACCTGTGGCGGTTATGAATATATTGTTCGGCTTTAAATTCGGATAGACATAATCCATTTCTCTGCACTTTTCAAGACAGCGACAAACATTGACCGCAAGACGCAAAACTTCGTCCTGAGAAAGCGACTGACGCTCCGTTACCGTTGCCAAGCTGAGTAATTTTTCCATTCTTATCGACATCGTGAGAGTTTTTCCGTCTTCCGATGGGACAAGAGCGCAATCTTCGTATTTGACGAAATACTTTCCGTTATCACTCATTCGAATGTACTTTATAGAGCTGAGGATATCTTTTTTCATCTCTTTGAGCTTGTCAAAATGAGTTTTTACGGGGAATTCATTGGGATCTTTGACTAATTCTACGGGTATTTTTATCAGCTTATAGACGCCGACTTCGCCCGTAAAATTCGTGATTTCATATGTTTTTCCGTACGTGCCGGTGCCCAGCGGCTTTGAAATTTGCCATGTTCCGAAAACAGTAGGTGCTTGCATTTTTATCTTCCTTTCACTTTTCCTCTATTTAAATTCGATGTTATCAGACTGAATTTTCATATATTCCAATATATATCATACACTATAGTATAACATATTCGAGCAAAAAAGCGAACAGATTTTAAAATATTTTTTATATTCTTCGAAATAGCGTTTTATATATTGACTTAATGAGCAAAAAATATTAAAATGTACTCAGAAAACGAAAGGAACTGAACAAAATGCAAGAAGAAAACTACGATTTTGATATTATAACCGTAACAGATGACGACGGCGTTGAACATCAGTTCGAAGAGATAGACCGAATTGAAACAGATGACGGAAAACGCTATGTCTCCATGTTACCGATATTCGAAAACAGCGAAGAGCTTTTGGAAGATGACGGCGAAGTCATAATTCTCAAGGTCATCGAGGAAAACGGCGATACTTTCCTTGTTGAAATAGACAACGAGAAAGAGTTCGACGAAATCAGAGATATTTTCCTTGAAAGGCTCGACGAACTTTTCGAATACGGCGAAGACGACGGAGAATAATAAATTAAAATACAGTTAAATATCCTGCCATACACGACAGGCACAGTTTCTATAACCTAACACCATTTTAAAGGGAGAATAAGCTCAGCCGGCGGATTGCAGACCTCCTGACCTATCCCGTATACGAGATAGGCGGACGAAGGGAGCGTGAACCCGGAGGCATTCACCCACCTGCTTCAAAGCAGTTTATATCGCTGTGTCATCGGTATGGCGGGTATTTTTGTGTTTTGACTAATGTACAAAAAACGGAGATGTTTTCTAACATCTCCGTTTTAATCTTATTCCCTATTAGCTGCTTCGAGCTTTTCTTCGAGTTCGCCTGCTTCGTCGTCGGCTACCGCTTTCGGCCCGCCTTTTTTCGCCTGCTTTTCGAATTTCTTAGCGTACTTATCGGCTTTCTTCGCTGCCTTTTTCGCCTTGCGTGTCGGTTTGCCTTTCGAATTGGTTTTTTCCGCTTTTTCGAGAAGTTCCTGTTCACGCTTTTGATGCTCGATAACTATTCTTTCTTCCTTTTTAGCTATCTTTTCCGCCTTGGCTTCTTCTTTCTGTTCCGCTTTTCTTACCTTGTACTCCTTCTTGGGCATAACTTTCTTGAGTTCTCTCTCGTATGCGTCAAGCTGGAATTCGGAGAACTTCAGCTCGAACGGTCTACGTTCAACCGAGTCGTAAAGTTCGGAAACAAGTACAGTCGAAGCTGTATCGTTTATCTGAGTTGCGCTGAGGATAATTACCTCGTTGCCGACAGGAAGTTTAACCTTTCCTGCGCCCTTAACGTGAAGGTCGTATCTGAAGAAGAACAGCTGGTTAGCTACATTGTCGCCCTCTGCGGAATGTGTATGTGTACATTCCCAAGCAACCTTGTCTCTCTTGATGTACGCCGTTTCACCGAGGTCGTAGAGATCCCAGCAACCTACTCTTTCTTCGAGAGCCTGAATGGGTACAACAACTTCTTCGCCGTCGATTTCGAATATGAAGTCTGCATCGCCGACAAGTGATGCTGCCATAATCGAAAGTGTATCGCAGTCAACATCTATTTCCTGACCGTCGCAGATAAGTGCGCTGTTCATGGTGTTCATAGATGTACTCATCTTGAAGTTTACGCCACCGCAGGTTATTTCCTCAGGTAAAATCTCGGCGGGGATCGAAACGCCTTTTGTCGGGATTATCGTGTGTTCTCTGTTAGAGTTGAATGTTACAACATCGACATTGTAGGGAAGCTCTACCGCTGCCTGCTTTGCCTTGTCGGAAACCTTACCGGCTTTAAGTTTGAGAGCAAATGTCTTAACTTCGAACGGCTCAAGGTCGAATACAAGTCTTCCGTCAACAACTTCGGCCTCGCCTTTGTATTCTTCCGATGCGTACAGCTCACGTGCACTTTCTATTCCTGCGCCGAGGATAATTTTTGCGTTTCTCGTTACACGCTTGTTGCCCTCGTTTACTCTGACGATTATTTCGTCGCTGTTTTCGGCTTTTTTTATAGCACGGATAATTACATTATCGTCCGTTACATAGCCGAAGCTGTAGCTGTCACCGAGAACACCTACATGTTTATCGGTAACAAACGCACCCATCGGAGCCGAGAATGCACGTGCGTAGAACTGAGTTCCGTTCTCGTAACCGCCGTGGTGAGAATAGATAGCATAGCCGTATCTGTTAAGACCGAGATCCATCATACTTTGTACGCTGTCCGCTCTGTAGTTATGTGCAGGGGTGAATATAGCCGTTAATCTGAGCGTATTGTCGTTGGGTTTGTCCCAGCCGTACTTACTGTCACTGAAGACGGATACGCCGTAGAAATTCTTTTCATCGCTCAAGTCAGCCCACTTTTGAGCCGGTACTTCATAGCAATGCTTATTTCTGTTACCTCTTCCGATGACGCCGAGACCTAAGTCGAACGACGCTGTCTTTGAAGAAGCGGTAAATGCAAATCTGTTCTTAAGGAGTGCTTTTGTCGTGTTCCATTCGATTTCGTTTTGAACTTCGACGTACTGGCCGCCCGCTGTCAAGGATACATAATATGTATATTCCGCATGGTCGGTCGACTGGGTAACTTTAAGTGTAACTCTCGCAGGGCCTCTTTCGTAGATCTCGGTGACACCGTTTCCTGCGAATTCCCAGGGAATACCCTTTTCGTCCTTATATTCTATCTCCCATGCGGCGTACTCTTTACCTCCCTTACAGAGCATTACATGGTAACCGATAGGTCTCTTGAGAAGTTCTTTGTTAGCAAGTGTCTTGTCGATGATAGAAGAAATGTTGCCGTTTTCATCTATCATTACAAAGTACTTTTCATTTTCAAGTGATGTCTCGCTGATTCGTACAGTCGACTCTGCGGGATATTTTTCGCTTGAAAGTCTTATGTCGAACGCTTTGACGCCCATTGCGGGTACTTTTGCGATAAATACGCATTTTGCGCCCGTTACGGTCTTATCGGAAAGCTGGCAGGGATACTCGTTTCCGTCGGCATCGTATACACGTGCAAACTCGATTTCATCAGAAATAAGCTCGACTTCAACTGCACCGAGTCTTTCTCTTTCGAGAGTGTTCGAGACGACGACAGCGGTACCCTGTACCCAAGAAGTGTCAATATTTTTAATTATCTGTTGACCTGCACCCTCGTAGACGTTTCTGAACTGGTTGGCGCTGACGATAAGGTCGTTCCAGCTACGCTCGTAAACACGCTGAACCGAAGTTCCGGTTATGTCGTCGTGGAAAGTATGAGCGATCGTTCTCTTCCAAGCCTTTTCGAGCTCGGTCTGAGGATACTCGCTACCGGTCAAATATGTTGCCGCAACGCTCGTTCTTTCAGCCATATCGGCAAGTTCTTCGTTGCGTCTGTTCATTCTCTTACCGAAAGCTCTTGATGTGTAGGCACCGGCACCGTGCTTAGTCATAAGAAGCTCGTCTTTGAATTCGGGAAGATTGTATTTGTCGTCATCTGAAAGCGCATCAAGATCACGGAAAATCTTGTCTGTACTTGAAGAAATGACCTGTATCGGCTCATTGGGATTAGCGACGATCTCATCGCAAACTACCTTAACGCCTTCTTCTTTCGGTGCACCGCCCTCATCGCCGACGCCGTATAATGCGGCTGTCCACGGGAGGTTGCCCTCTTTGTCGTTTCTTCTGAGTTTCTTGACTATCTGTGAATTCTTTCTGATATTTTTGTATGTATTGCAGTATGACAAACCGTTGAGGTTAGCGAAGATCCACTTTCCGTTTGAGCCGTACCAGCGACCGATATCAAAAGGAATTCCGTTCATGCTGCCCCATGATAACTTCTGAGTTGTGAAACCGAGAAGGTTGGCGTGTTCGGCTATTGCGGGAAGTGCCCAGCCGAAACCGAAGCAGTCGGGAAGGTAGATATCCTTGCTCCTCTTGCCGAATTTTTTGTCGAAATATTCGTTTCCGTAAAGTATGTTTCTAAAGAGAGATTCGGGCGACGGAAGGTTTACATCGCCGTTTTCATAGCTACTGCCGGCGACATTCCATTTGCCTTTCTCGATGTATCCCTTGAGTTGTTCGAACAATTCGGGATAGTATTCCTCCATAAGCTCGTATCTGTATGCACCTTCAAAGCTGAATTTATAGTCGGGGTACTTTTCAAAGAGCTTGAAGTTTTCCGCAAGGGTGTTGAACAGGCACTCGCTGATAGTGTGTTCAAAATCCCAGTTCCATACCGTATCCAAATGTGCCGAGGCTACGGTATAAATTCTCCTGTCATTTACCATCTTAAACAATTCCTTTCGATTGCAAAAATAGTCGTTGGACGCAAAAATCCAAATTACCTTGATTATTTTAACATATCAAAATATTTTTTACAATACGGTTTTGAAAAATTTATTGGTCAATTTTTCAAATTATTGCAATTTTTTTAAAAATTATGAGATTTTCGGATTTTAAGCGGTGGTATTTCGAAGGTGGTGGTTGATGTTGAGCGAATTTTTAGAGAACAGCTAATCCTAAACTTGACGTAATCGCTTTAACGAAAAGTAAAACTCATCGCCGAACATTTCATACCGATTCCAAGTACAACACAAAACAGACGGGAAAAACCCGTCTGTTCGGAAAATAGCGTAAATTAAATTTAACTGTTATCTTTTCTTAAACGACTTGCAATCTACGCATTCGCACATTGACGGGTGCGGTTCGTGAGTTCCGATCGAGATTTTGTCGAGAGTACAGTAATCCTCGCTGTCGCAGTGATGCATACATGAATCGACTGTACAGCTTATGCACTTGTTGACATTGTTTTTACATGACATAACAATTACCTCCGAGATATAAAAAATACAGCGAAGCCAAGTGGCCTCGCTGTTATTTTGTGTGACTTTAGAACTTTTATACTTATCTCCAAGTGAAGATTACGTCCGCACCGCTCTTGATGTATGTGCTTCCGTAGACAAATCCGTTTTCTTCGAGAGCTTTAGCAAACAGTGCCGCCATTGCCGAACTCTTGAGCGTGATTCTTCCCACCATTGTCAACTCGTCGGTATTTATATTGCCTGTTGCCGCACTGACGATGGTTGCCGGTAAAGCGCCCGGAACGAAACCTGTACACCACCAATATGAACCGTAGGGACGGTTGATGATGACCTTATCGTTAAGATAAATTACCATGGACATATTTAAAAGATTGTCATCGCTTGCACAGGCGTAGAAACCTGCAACATCAAAGTCGGGATCTTTCGTGTAAACACCGATTTCGGCGCCGATGAATACCCACCCGTACTGACCTTTCCAAATCTGGATCATCCAGTCAAGATTGTCATAGGTAAACTTAAGGCGAATAGTGTTGTAGAACATTATAACAAACGGAGCGCAGGCGTCGTATATCGGGGTAAATCCGAAGTTTCTCTGCCACGGGTCACTTGCCGTATAGAAACACTTGTTCACCGGATCGTAGAGGTATCCGAGTACACCGCTCTTTTCGAGGTCGCTTATCGTCTCGTTGTCACTTCCGGTTTCGGATTTGAAATACACATCAACTTGGTGGCTGTAATCGCTGTATATCTTATTGGAACCGGACTGTACATAACTTCTGACTTTGAACGTGTATGTGCTCGTATCGGTAACTCCGTATGTATAAGAAGTCATGCCGGTGGTCGCAATTCTCGTCCACTGACCGTTTGATGCGTCGTATCTGTAAAGCTGATAACCCGTTGCGCCTTCGACTGCGTCCCAAGTGATTTTGATGTTTCCGGCTACGGTATTAGCGGTCGCAGTCAGATTTTCGGGTACTTTCGGCTTCGTTGTGACCGGTGTATCTTTCAAAGACTGCACTGTCAGCGTATCGGAATATGAGCCGTAGAATTTCTCGTCACCGAGGAAAGCAACTGCTCTGACTTTGTATGTTGCTTTGCCGTTGGAGCTGTCTTTTACGGCGTACTGGGTAGCAGTTACCGATTTGACATATTTCCATGAGTTGCCGTTGAGCTTGTACACATAGTATTTTTCGGCACCCGTTACCGCATTCCATTTGAGAGTGTATCCGCTTGTCGTTACGCTCTGCGCTTTAAGTCCGGTAACTTTATCGAGGTTTGTTATCGTCGAAACCGTCGATGAATAGCTTCCGCAAACCTTTGTGTCGTTGAAGTTAAAGTACGCTCTGACTTTGTAGGAACAGTAAGTTCCCGAAGTGAGATTCTTAACTGTGAAAGATTTGGCGGTCGTGGTCTTTATCTTCGTCCACTTATGCGTCGAGTTGTTATAAGCGTAAACTTGGTAGCCTGACGCTCTTTTAACTGACGACCATGAAAGTTTAAGCGATGTTTTGGTAACCGAACTTATCTTTAAATTTTTGACTTTATCCGGTTTTGTAACCGCTGTAAGCTGTGCGGAATACTTTCCTTTTGTGTTTCCGTTAGTCGCTCTGACTTTAAATTTGTAGGTCGTTGCGGTCGAGAGTGACGCTACCTTGTACGACGTTTTGGAAGTGGTCGTCAATTTCGTCCACGATTTTGACGATGAATTGTACTTGTACACTTCGTAGTTTTTCGCACCGGAAACTTTGTCCCAGCCGAGAGTTACCGTCGTAGCCGTCGAAGCGGTCGCTTTGAGCTTTTTAACCTGTCCTACGCTCGCCGCCGAGACAAGAGATGCGTTCGGAATTAACATACACACGCACAGTAAGAGTGCCAATGTTGTTTTGATTATCTTCTTCATAAATATCCTCCTCAAATGATATCACCTATATTTTAACTGTTAAATCAGCATAAATCAAGGAAAACCGCAAAATAGTTATTATTTTTCATAATTTACGCAAGTTGTACTCCGCCTACGGATCTTATCGACAATATGTAGCACGCATCGTCGCCGAAAACTTTTTTCATTTCACCTGTGTACTTTTCGACTAAATCATTGGGCACAAACGCCTGTATTGTTCCGGCAAAACCGCCACCGTGGACACGCCATGCTCCCCTGCCCTTGAGAATTCTTTCGCTGAGACAAAGAGCTACGGACACCGGCTGTACGCTCGGCTGTTTCGGTGCGTAGACGTTTTGGTTGTACTTGTAAGACGAATCGCCACTGTCGATGACGAGGCTCTTGAAAAGCTCGAAATCGCCGTCTTTCAATGCGTTTACTTCCTTTTCGACTCTCGCACTGTCAGAAAAGAAATGCAACGCTCTGAGAACTGCTCTGTCGCTCGTTTTTTCCCGTACAAGCGAAATGTTTTCCATAAATTCGGCTTCGTCAACATCACGAAGTACGTTCTTTCCGAACACTGCCGCAACATCTTCCATTTCACTTCTGACTGCCGCATATTCGTCCGTTAAATCGGCGTGGTTGCCCTTTGAATCGACGATTACAAGAGAGTGAGCACAGGAATTAAAGTCGAAGTCCACCTTATTTATAACAGGTACAGACGGGTCTTTGAAGTCGATTTCTACAAATCCGCCTACCGAACACGCCATTTGGTCAAGAAGTCCGCAAGGCTTTCCGAAATGTACGTTTTCCGCAAACTGAGCTATTTGTGCGATTTCAACGGGACTGATTTTGCCGTCGTTGTAAAGGTAGTTGAGCATCGTTCCGACAAGTACTTCAAAAGCCGCCGACGAGGACAGACCCGAACCTGAGAGAACCTGCGAAGAGGTTGTTGCGTCGAAACCGCCGATATTGTAGCCGAGCTGTTTAAATCTCGCCATAATTCCACGTACAAGAGAACGGCTTCTGCCTTTATCCGCCTCACTGATTTCGAGGTCGTCGCAGGAAACCGAATCCATATCGTAACCTGCGGATTTGATGTTTACTACACCTGTACTGTTTTTCGAAGCGACGGCAATAGCGTCAAGGCTGATTGCGGCGGCTAAGACACAGCCGTGGTTATGGTCGGTGTGATTTCCGCAAACTTCACTTCTTCCCGGAGCGGAAAAGAGGCTGATTTCACGGTCGGCATCACCGTATACAGCTGAAAAATCGTCAATAACTTTTTCGTATCTTCCGTATTGTTCAGCCGAAAATTCATCTGTTAGATACGCTTTTTTGAATGAATTTAAAAGTACGCCGGATTCGATTTCGGCTTTCGCAGTTGATAATTTCATAGTATTTTCCTCACATTTGCTTTTTTGTTTTAGAAAGTTTTATTCTTTTTCTCGCCGTCACCGTCACGGTTATCGCACCGTTGAGAACCAAAAGTGCGACACTCGAAATCAGGAACAGCGGGATAAACGGCAAAATAAAGCTCGTTGACAGCGGGTCGTAGACGTTTCGTCCGATGACGGTGTACGAAAAGAGTTTGTATGAAAATCCACCCAATGATATCAGGATATATTTCCAGTACTCATAATCTATCGCACCGTAAATTTGGCTTATGCTGTTTATCGGAACGCAGGGTATCAATCTTGCGCCGAAAAGTATCAGCGGTCGACCGACCTTGTCGTTTTTGATTATATCGTAGACTTTCTCATAGCGTGTTATGAACTTGTGGATATTTCCGCCACCTATGCTCTTCCCCCAGTAGTATTTCACCGTAAAAAGTATCCACAGACCTAAAAGGTTTATCGGAATTGCGATGTACCATTTAAACATAACGCCCGAAATAACGCACAAAAACGAAATGGGAAGCCACGGGATTATCGCCTTGATAACGAAATTAAGCTCGATGACTAAGACGGCAAGCCAGCGGTTATCCATGTTTTCTATATTCTGTTCAAATCTCATCAGCGAATCGGTGTATTTTCCGTACCACTGAGAGATGCTGTCTATCTTCAAAAGTCTAAGCAAAACTATGAGCAGGATAGCTATTAAAAAGCATACTCCGGAAGCAATATTCAGCGCCCGAAATCTCGCTTTTTCTTTGTCTGCCTTCATCAAGTCACCTCGCAATGCTTTAACATAGCCGTAAAAATTTAGTATATATTTTATATTATTTTTTCGGTTCGGTCAACAGTTTATCAATAAATAATTATTTTTTATTCCGTAGCGATATTACTTTTGATTTGTTTAAGCATTGAAGTTTTGATTTCCAGGGAAGTCTGTCGGGGTGGCAAAAGGTTTCGCTTTGCGAAACGAAGCGGGCGCAGCCCGCTTCCTGCGTGCGAAGCACGCAGCTTTTGCCACCCCCCTGCAGAAAGTCCGACAAGATAAAAAGTTCGAGGCTGATAAATCGGAAAGTCGCCTTTCGCACAAATTAAAAAAGAGGCACAATAAAGCAAATACAAAATAAAAAAAATCGGAACAGACAAGCTGTTCCGATCGTTTGCGATTATTAGCGAAAAATCAGTCTTTCTTTGACTTAGCGGCTTTCTTGTCAGCCTTTGCTTTTTCAGCTGCTTCCTTAGCTGCCGCTCTTTCGGCTGCGAGCTTTTCGGTAGCGGTTACGTTCTGCTGAATTGCCCATTTTTTGAACTTGAGCTTTGCTCTGTCTGCACCTGTCTCAATAACGAATGTATCGTCGTCTTTAACAGTGATAACTCTGCCGCAAATACCGCCGATCGTGATTATCTCATCACCGACCTGGAGATTGTCTCTCATCTCCTGCTCTTCTTTCTGGCGTTTCTTCTGCGGTCTGAGCATAAGGAAATACATAGCTACGAACATGACAACGATCATGAGGATCATGCTCATGCTGCTACCGCTTCCGCCCGTTGAAGTTGCTTCTAAGAAATTAAAAACCATTTTGTTACCTCCGAATAATTAAACATAATGCTGTTATTATACAGAAAAAAGTCTTGCGTTTCAATAGCAATTTTATTTTATCTGTGAATAATCCATTAAAATTGTCTAATATTTAGATAAATTTTAATGATTTGACGGATAAATCATATTCTCGTGTCGAGCAAATCGACATATTTTTCCCGAAATTCGTCAAATCTATCTTCATCGATCGCCTCACGAATGCGTTCTAACAGCGTGTTGTAAAAATGCAGATTATGTATGACGGCAAGTCGCATACCGAGCATCTCTTTGCTTTTAAGAAGATGTTTAACATACGCTCTTGAGAAGTTTCGACACGTCGGGCAGTCGCACTCGCTGTCGATGGGTGACTCATCTAATTTGTACTTGGCATTATTTAGATTGATAATACCCTGCCAAGTGAAAAGGTGTCCATGACGTGCGTTTCGGCTTGGCATTACGCAGTCGAAAAGGTCGACGCCGCGGCTGACGCCCTCGATGATGTTTCCGGGTGTACCGACGCCCATGAGATAACGTGGCTTATCGGCAGGCATGTACGGCTCAACTGCCGATATTATTCGGTACATATCCTCTTTCGGCTCACCGACGGCAAGACCGCCTATTGCGTATCCGTCAAGGTCGAGTTTTGCTATCTCTTTCATGTGCCAAACACGAAGGTCGTCAAATGTACAGCCTTGATTTATGCCGAAAAGAAGCTGATTGGGGTTGACAGCGTCGGGGGAAGCGTTGAGTTTGTCGTGCTCCTCTTTACACCTGTACAACCAACGGATAGTTCTTTCACAAGATTTTTTGGAGTACTCGTACTCGGCGGGATTTTCGACACATTCATCAAAAGCCATCGCTATCGTAGAGCCGAGATTTGACTGTATACGCATACTTTCTTCGGGGCCCATAAAAATTTTGTGTCCGTCGATATGAGAAGAAAAGTAAACGCCCTCCTCTTTTATATTACGAAGTTTCGCAAGGGAGAAAACCTGAAATCCACCACTGTCTGTGAGTATCGGCCCGTCCCAACGGGTAAATTTATGAAGTCCGCCGAGAGCTTTAACATTCTCGTCGCCGGGTCTTAAATGCAGGTGATAAGTGTTACAAAGTTGTACTTGGCAGTGTATCTCTTTTAGGTCAAGAGCCGACACGGCGCCCTTTATCGCACCGCAGGTCGCAACGTTCATAAATGCAGGAGTCTGCACCGTTCCGTGTACGGTTTCAAATTCGCACCGACGTGCATTACCGTCTTTTTTTATTACTTTTAACATAAAGTCCTCCGAATGATAATAACAATGGTCTATATTATATTCCAAGTACGTGAAAATTTCAACAGGTTATGGGAAAATGGAGATTAGAAGGTAACTTTAGTCTCTATCCGACTTTCGTTCCGCTCAATCCGTAACGATTGCTTTCTTTTTGCCGTTTTTGTTTCTCGGATACTCTCTTATTCTTACCACATATTCGAGGTTTACGACTTCGAGTGAACCTGCGTTTTCCAAAAGCAGTGCGTTATCCGTCACCTGCTTTA